>CAKUHX010000061.1 GCA_934659475.1 uncultured Oscillospiraceae bacterium | reverse complement strand
GCGCAGCAGCGGCCAGCAGCGCTTGAGACGATCCAAGGGGATACCTCCTATAAAAAAGCATAAAACGTCAGAAAGCCCCCCTGACAGGAGGGCTTTCTGAAGGAAGCTCAGAAATATTTCTTCACACCGTCGGAAGCCAGCTCGGCATCGTCGCTGATGGTGATGGTGAACTTGATGCCGTGAGCCTCGGAAAAGCGCTCCAGCCAATCCAGGAAATCCTCGGTATCCCGGTCGCTGTCCACCTTGACGATCTTGGTCAGGCTGTCGATAAAGATGTGGGTGATGTCGTAATTGCCGGCATACAGGCCGCTGACAAAGCCCTTCAGGGCGGGATAGGTGGCGATGTCATACTGGCTGGCCTCTACCAGACGGATCTGATAATGGATGTCGAAGGTGAGCTTATTGCCCTTCTCGATGCAAACCACATTTCCGTGTTCGCTTTGAACGGCGGCGTTGATCATGTCGATGACCTGCTTGGTTTTGCCAGAGCCCTTCTTACCCATGATAACACGAACCATGTTGATCACTCCTTTGGCGATATTCAATGGGGGGAGTCCCCTTCCTTACAGTCATTTTATCATACTCCCCCGGCCATTTCAACTGAATATTTTATGAACTTTTGACCGGCGGAGGGAAATGAACGGATGAGTTTCCGCCCCTTTCCATTCTTGGGCACTTTTTCCGGCGGGCGGGGCAGTCACAGGGTCTGGAACAGCTCACGGCAGTGCTGGGCCAGCAGGGCGGCGGTGCGGTCGATGCCCAGCCGGGCGCTGTTGACGCACAGGTCGTAGTTCTCCGGCAGGCCCCAGGGGCGGCCGGTGTAGTGGGAGTAATACTTCTCCCGCTGCTTGTCGAACTTTTCCACTGCGGCGGCCGCGGCCTTTTCGTCGATATGCTCGATCGCCATGCGGTGCCGGACCCGCCACTGGAAGGGGGCGCAGATGAACAGGCTCAGGCAGTTCAGCCCCCGGCTCTCCAGCACATGGTCTGCGCAGCGGCCCACGATGATGCAGTTTTCCTTGGCGGCCAGCTCCAGAATGACCTCGCTCTGCATCTGGAAGAGCACATCCTCGGCGGACTGCCCCTGCTGCACCCGGGGGCCGCCGTCGTAAAAGCCCTTGAACAGCCAGGGGCTGCTGGCCTTTTCGTCCTTCTCCTCAAAGACCCGCTCGTCTACCTCGGCCCGCTGGGCGGCCAGAGAGATCAGCTCCCGATCATAGTAGCCGAAGCCCAGTGCGTCGCTGAGCTTGCGGCCGATCTCACGGCCGCCGCTGCCGAACTGGCGGCCCAGGGCGATCACACGATTTCCCATAACGATCCTCCTTGCTCCATATCACTGAGCGGCGCCCTCCGCCCCGGAGGGGCGGAGCTTTACGCCGCGGATGTAGTCCTGAAAAATGGTGCTGAAGATGCCGATCAGCTCCTCCGGGGTCTGGGTCAGCTCGCCCCGCAGCCAACTCTCCATCACCCCGGCCAGAGCGAGGGTGAGGAAGCGGACGGCGGTGTCCTCCATGGCGGCGTTCTCCGGAAAGCCGTTTTCCCGCGCCAGCCGGTCCACCGTGCGGCGCACGATGCCGCTGATGTCCGTTTCAAACAGCTGCTTCAGATATTCCCGGCCCAGAGAGTCCAGGGCGCACAGGCAGATGGCCCGGTGGTCGGCGATGTAGTGGAACAGCTGGAGCAGCCCCTCCTGCCAGGGCAGGTCGCCGCTCTGCTCCCGGCGCAGCTGGAGGGCCTCCTCCTCGAAGGTCCAGCGGAGCAGGTCGTAAATATCCGTAAAGTAGTAGTAAAAATGCTGCCGCCGCATGCCGCAGGCGTCCATGATCTCCCCGATGGTGATCTTGTCCAGGGGCTTTTGGAGCATCAGGGCCTTCAGCGCCTCGCTGATGGCCCGGCGGGTGGCGGCGGAAGACTTGTATTCTTTTCCCATAGCCGACCTCCATTTTGACAGAAGTATATCATGGGGCGGGGAGCCTGTCATTGTTCAAATCCGGACAGATGCATAAATTTTCTGCGAAGATGAGGGCGCTGCGGCGGGGCGGGCGGTGATCTTTGACAAAAAGAGGGGGAGAAAAAGCTGACACTTGACTGAATTTGACCGTTGCTATTGCGCCGAAGATCACTATAATATAAAATTACTCCAAAATGCGGCGGCCGGGCCGGCGCAGAAGAGAAAAACTGCCCCTTTGCGGGGGCTTTGACCATAGAAGGGCGGCGGCGGGGCCGCCAGAGAAAGGGGATACGCTTGTGAGCGATCAGCCGAAGAAGAACAGCTTTTTTGACAAGCTGGCTACGTTTATCGTGGACAAACGGGATCTGATCTTTTTCCTCTATATCATTGCCATCATCGCCAGCATATTCACCCAGAGCTGGGTGCGGGTGTGCAACGACCTGACGGAGTACCTGCCGGAGAGCACAGAGACCCGCCGGGGCCTGACCCTGATGGAAGATGAGATGAAGACCTATGCCACCGCCCGGATCGTCGTCTCCAACGTGACCTATGACATGGCCCGGCAACTGGCCGACCGGCTGGAGGACGCGGAGGGGGTATCCTCCGTGGACTTCTGGGATGCGGACAAGGGGGAGGACGAGACCACCCTGCCCTCCGCCGCCAACAAGACCATGGAGGACTACATGAAGGGGGCGGACGCCCTGATCACCGTGACCTTCCGGGGGGAGGCGGACGACCAGGCGGCCAAGGACAGCCTGGCGGCGGTAGAGCAGCTGCTGGAGCCCTATGACACCCAGATCGCTACAGACGTGGGCTACTCCAAGTCGGACACCCTGAACAGCGAGATGGGGATCATTCTGGCGGTGGCCGCCGTCGTTATCATCGTTGTGCTGCTGCTCACCTCCCGGTCCTATGCCGAGGTGCCCGTGCTGCTGATCACCTTTGTGGCGGCGGCCCTGCTGAACAAGGGCACCAACTTTGTCTTTGGGGAGATCTCCTTCGTCTCCGACTCGGTGACTGTGGTCTTGCAGCTGGCCCTGGCCATCGACTACTCTATCATCCTGCTGCACCGCTTCCTGGAGGAGCGGGAGCACGCCCCGGACGACCGCACGGCCTGCATCATCGCCGTCAGCGCGGCGATCCCCTCTATCTCTGCCAGCAGCCTGACCACCATCTCCGGTCTGGCCGCCATGATGTTCATGCAGTTCCGCATCGGCTTCGATCTGGGCCTGGTGCTGATCAAGGCGATCCTGCTGAGCATGCTGTCGGTGTTTACCCTGATGCCCGGCCTGCTGATGCTGTTTTCCAAGGCCATGGAGCGTACCCGCCACAAGAATTTCATCCCCAAGATCGACCGCTGGGGCAAGCTGGTATATGCCCTGCGGTATGTGGGGGTGCCCGTCTTTATCCTGTGTGTCGTGGGCGGCTTTGTGCTGTCCAACCGCTGCCCCTATGTGTACGGGGACAACTCCGTGATGACCGTGCGGCGCAATGAGCACCAGGCGGCGGAGGACCGGGTGGACAACACCTTCGGCAGCCAGAATATCATGGCTCTGGTGGTGCCCAAGGGGGACACGGACAGCGAAAAGGCCGTTCTGAGGGAGCTGGGCGCCATGGACGAGGTGGACTACGCCATGGGGCTGGCCAATGTGGAGGCCAAGCCCGGCTACTGCCTGACCGACAAGCTGACCCCCCGGCAGTTCTCCCAGATGATGGACCTGAGCTATGAGGAGGCCTGCGTCCTGTACGCCGCCTATACGGCGGATCAGGAGGACAACTATGGCCCCATCGTGGGGGGCATCGACAGCTACACCGTCTCCGCCATGGACATGATCCTGTTCATCTATCAGGAGAAGGAGAACGGCTATGTGACCCTGGACGACGATGACGAGGAGCAGATCGACGACGCCTATCACCAGATCACCGACGCCAAGGCCCAGATGCTGGGCCCCAACTACACCCGCATGGTGCTGAATCTGAACCTGCCGGAGGAGGGGGAGGAGACCTTCGCCTTCCTGAAAAAGGCCCACGCCGTGGTGGAGAAGTATTACGACGGGGACGAGGTGTATCTGGTGGGCAACTCCACCAGCGACTATGACCAGTCGGTGTCCTTTGCCCGGGACAACGTGGTCATCAGCGTGCTGTCTGTGGTGTTCGTCATTCTGGTGCTGGTGTTCACCTTTACCTCGGTGGGGCTGCCCATCCTGCTGATCCTGGTGATCCAGGGCAGTATCTGGATCAACTTCACCTTCCCCACTCTGATGGATACCAACATCTTCTTTATGAGCTACCTCATCGTGACCTCCATCCAGATGGGCGCCAACATCGACTATGCCATCGTGATCTCCACCTGGTACTCCGACCTGAAGACCCAGATGAGCCCCAAAGAGGCCCTGATCCGGGCTTTGGACCTGTCCTTCCCCACGGTGCTCACCTCCGGCTCCATCCTGTCCGCCGCGGGCTTCCTCATCGGACAGATCACCACAGAGCCCTCTATCGTGGGCATCGGCCAGTGCCTGAGCCGGGGCACGCTGATCTCTATGTTCCTGGTCATGTTCGTGCTGCCCCAGATCCTGGTGCTGGGGGACAAGATCGTGGAGAAGACCAGCTTCCAGATGAAGCTGCCCGCCGCGCCGGTGGTCTCGCAGCGGCTGAGCGGCACGACCTATGTGAACGGCCGGGTCCGGGGCCGGATCTCCGGCTTTGTGGACGCGGAGATCCGGGGCGTGGTGAAGGGAGACATCTCCGCTATCATGTCCTCCGGCAGCTTCGACCGGCCGGAGACGGAGGGAGACGCCCCGCCGGACGCCCCGCCGGAGGGACAGCCTGACGCCCCGGCGGAGGAGAACGGAAAGGAGGGGGAGCAGCCATGAAACGGAACACAAGATGGGCCGGCCTGATGCTGGCGGCGGCTTTGCTGTTCGCCCTTGCGGCCCCCAGCGTTCTGGCCGCAGAAAGCACCGTGTCCATCCGCACGGCGGAGGATCTGGAGCAGCTGGCAAGGGACTGCACTCTGGACACCTGGTCCCGGGGGAAGACGGTGATCCTGGAGAACGACCTTGACCTGCGGGAGAAGGAGCTCGCCCCCATCCCCACCTTCAGCGGTACCTTTCTGGGCAGCGGACACTGTATCACCGGTGTGCGCATCAGCGGCAGCGGCAACGTCCGCGGTCTGTTCCGGTACATCCGCAGCGGGGCCCAGGTGCGGGATCTGACGGTGGAGGGGACCATCCACCCCAGCGGGAGGCAGGATAAGCTGGGCCTGCTGGCGGGCAGCAATGCCGGCCAGGTGTCCAACTGCTCCGCCGTGGGCACCGTGGCGGGGGACAACTATGTGGCCGGCCTGATCGGCGTGAACGAGCAGGGGGGCCAGGTGGTGGGCGGCCGCTTCTCCGGCAGCGTCACCGGCAAGCACTTTGTGGGCGGCGTGTCCGGAGCCAACTACGGCACCCTGACCCGCTGCGACAACAGCGGCAGCATCAACACCAAGGATCTTGAGGACGACCCCAAGACCGACTATATGGATCTGCGGCAGCTCAACTCCATGGAGAATGTGGCGGTGTATACGGACATCGGCGGCGTTGTGGGCCTGTCCGGTGGCACGGTGCAGAGCTGCACCAACAGCGGCGCTGTGGGCAGTGACCAGATCGGCTGCAACATCGGCGGCGTGGCCGGGCGCAGCTCCGGCTGGCTGGACGGCTGCACCAACACGGGCACCGTCAACGGACGGCAGGACGTGGGCGGTGTCGTGGGCCAGCTGGAGCCCGAGGTGCTGAAGGTGTACAGCGACGACTTTCTGGGCCGCCTGCTGGCCCGGCTGGAGGACCTGACGGACGTGATGGACCGCACCGCGGGACACGCGGACGGGATCTCCGACTCGGTGCAGGCCCAGGTGAACGACCTGTCTGACAAGGCCCGGGACGTGAAGGACATCGCCAGCGACCTGACCGGCGCCATGACCGACTGGGCCAACGGGAACATCGACCAGATCAACGAGCTGTCCGCCCGGGTCTCCCGGGTGCTGGACCAGATGCAGGGCGTGATGGACGATGCCGCGGCCATGGTGGCCGATCTGGACGAGCTGGTGGACGATCTGGAGCGGGTGCGCAGGGATCTGGTGGAGGCCGGGAAGGACGGCGACAAGGCCGGGGAGAGCCTCCGGCAGGCGGCGGACGAGCTGCAGGCGGCGGACAAGGCCCTGAAGGCGGTTTTGGACGATGTGAACGCCGCCATGGACGACCTGCTGGACGACCTGACCGGCGGCGCCGGTACTGATGTGATCCTGGAGGATCTGAGACAGCTGAACCAGGCCCTGAGCGGGATGCAGGAGGTGCTGGACCGGCTGGACAAGGCGCTGGAGCTGGGAAAGACCGCCCTGGATCAGCTGTCCGATATGGGGGACGATGTGCGCCGGGCGCTGGACGATCTGGGCTATGTCAGCGACGATGCCGACAGTCTGGCGGACAACATGGACAAGGTGATCCGGGGCCTGCGGGACATCATCGACGAGCAGGCGGACCTGCCGGAGATCAAGCTTGAGCCCATCGGTTCGGACATCACCGACAAGAGCGACCGGCTGGATGCGGCTATGGACGCCCTGCTGGACAGCGGCGACGCCCTGAACCAGCTGATCGGCGACTCCGCCGACACCCTGATCGGCGACCTGAGGGCCATCGACAGCCAGTTCCGGGCCATCACCGACCTGATCCGCAGCGAAAAGACCCAGCGGGACGAGGACCAGGGCAAGACCGCGGAGGAGCTGATCCGGGACCACTTTCAGGATGACTCGGCCACCTGCGATCTGGAGAAGCAGCACGATGGCCGGGTGTCCGGCAGCGAGAACCGGGGCAGGGTGCTGGGTAACTCTGCCGTGGGCGGCATCGTGGGGAACATCGGCATCGAGACGGATGTGGACCCCGACAGCGACCTGACCCAGGTGGGGGACTACTCTCTGGAGTTCAACTATAAGGCCCGGGCCCTGGTGAGCCAATGCGTGAACACCGGGACAGCGGCCGACAAGGGCGACTATGCCGGCGGCATCGTGGGCCGGGGATATTTTGGCCGGGTGACCCAGTGCCAGAGCTATGGCGGCGTCACCGCCGACGGCAGCTATGTGGGCGGCATCGCCGGCAGCCTGAACGGCATCGCGGACGGCAGCTGGGCCAAGTGCCAGATGTCCGGCAAGGACTATGTGGGCGGTATCGCGGGATACGGCAAGGATCTGAGCGGGTGCCGCGCTCTGGTCACCCTGACCGGAGAAGCCTATGTGGGGGCCATCGCCGGGGATGTGGACGAGGATGGCGCCGTGTCGGGCAATCTCTTTGCCGGGGAGAGCTTGGGCGGCATCGACGGCATCAGCTATGCGGGCAAGGCGGAGCCGGCGGACTTCGACGCCCTGTGCGCGGAAAAGGGGGCGCCCAGCGGGTTCTCCCGGCTGGAACTGACCTTCCGGGCGGACGGCAAGGTGGTGGCGGTGGTGCCCTTCCAGTACGGACGGGGGATCGACAGCCTGCCGGAGATCCCGGCGAAGAAGGGCTGTTCCGCCGCCTGGCCCCAGCTGGACTACACCAAGCTGACGACGAGCCAGACTCTGGACGCGGTATATACCCCCTATCGCTCCGCCCTGACGGACGGCGGCGGGGAACTGCCCCAGCTGCTGGTGGACGGCAGCTTCAGCAGCCGCGCCCAGGTGTCCCACGCCACAGAGACCGTCACCTGGACAGATGGGAAGGGGAACAGCCATACCGGCGAGGGCGTGACCGTGACGGTGGACGACCCCGACCTGAAGGAGATCTCCTATACGGTGCACTGGCGGCTGCCGGAGGGCGGAAAGCAGCGGTATGCCCTGTGGGTCAAGACCGCCGACGGCTGGCAGCAGCGGGACAGCAGCGTGGACGGCCGCTATCTGCTGTTCACCACCGGGGAGCGGACGGTGACCTTCTGCATCCAGGAGCGGGAGAGCAGCCCGGTGCTGCCTATCGCCCTGGGCTGCGGCGGTGCGCTGGCGGTGATCCTTCTGGGGGCGTGCCTGCACAAAAAGCGGGGCGGGCCCCTGAAGAAGCGGCTGCGCCGCCTGCGGGACGCGCGAAAAGCGAAATAAAAACAGCGGGCTGAGATCTATGATCTCAGCCCGCCGTCTTTTAAGAGAAGAGGACTGCCCCGACGGGGGAGCGTGGCACGGCGCGGCGGAAGAAGAGTTACAGTCTCGCTTCCAGAGCCGCCTTTTGCTCCTCGTATCCGGGCTTGCGCCCAACGGGATAATCCCGTTGGGGCCCGTTGGGATTAAAATGCTCGGGCGAAGTGAATTCGCCCTGCGCAGATCCTTCGCTTTGCTGCGGATCTACGGCGCAAAGCGCCGATCCCCGCTGCGCGGGGCCTGGGCAAGCGGGAGAGAGGAAGGAACATGGGGAACAGTTACAGCCGGGCCTCCAGGGCGGCCTTTTGCTCCTCGTAGCCGGGCTTGCCCAGGAGGGCGAACATGTTCTTCTTGTATGCCTCTACGCCGGGCTGGTCAAAGGGGTTGACCCCCAGCAGATAGCCGGACAGGCCGCAGGTATACTCAAAGAAGTAGATCAGCTCGCCGGCAGTGTGGGCGGAGAGCGCGTCGGCCTCCACCATCAGGTTGGGCACGCCCCCGTCCACATGGGCCAGGATGGTGCCCCGCATGGCCTGCTCCGCCACAAAGTCCAGGCTCTTGCCCGCCAGGAAGTTCAGCCCGTCCACATTGTCCTTGTCCTCGGGGATGACCACAGGGTTGGGGCCGGGGGCAAAGCGCACCACCGTCTCCAGCATGAGCCGCTGGCCCTGCTGGATGTACTGGCCCATGGAGTGCAGGTCGGCGGTGAACTCCACGCTGGCGGGGAACAGGCCCTTGCCCTCCTTGCCCTCGGACTCGC
>CAKUHX010000060.1 GCA_934659475.1 uncultured Oscillospiraceae bacterium | reverse complement strand
GGACGCCGGGGCCAACGGCGTCGGGGGTCAGCAGCACGGCGTCGGCGCCGACCTGTTTCATGCCCTCCAGCACGGCCTTGGCCATAGCCTCGGTGTTGCCGGTGCCGCTCCAATAGATGACAGCTGTTTTCTTCATAGTGTGTTTCCTTTCCGCGCATGCCGGCCTTGGCCGGGCGCTTTGCATTGATTTAGTATCAAACTGCAACGGCGAGCTGGTCGATGGTGGAACCCTCCTGCCATAGCTTGCAGTAGATCTCTGTACATTTTTTGAACCGGGCGAAGGTCTCCCGGGCGGCGGCCTCGTCTCCATAGACCTTCCACAGTCCGGCGCACTTGAAGTTGCACGCCCGGTTGTCGATAAAGCCCTTCACATCCTCCGGCGGATAGCTGAGGAACAGCCCGATCTCGTGGGGGAACTCCTGGCCCTCCCGCAGCCGGCGGATCAGCCGGACGACGCACTGCTCGCAGCCGGAGCAGGAGTAGCCGGCCTGGGCCAGAAGCTGGGCGGCAAGGTCGTTTTCCAGATCCCGGCGCAGACGATCGGGACGGTAGAGGTAGAGCAGCGCCTGATCCCGCTGGTAGCGCACCGGCAGCAGGATCAGTCCCTTGGGCACCAGCTGCCGGTTCAGACGGCGGATCTCCGACAGGAGCTCCCGGCTGGAGGAGCAGCGGCAGGGGAAAAGGCTGCCCGTCTTGATGCCGGCCAAGGTGGGAGCGCATTGGCGGATCACGTATCCTTCTGACATAGCGGCCCTCCTTCTCACGGTTAGCTATAGCTAACCTTGCTGGTGAAAAATAAGCGCTTTCTGCGCCTTAGGATGTCCCAAAGGATGTCTGCTTTATTCTCGCATCATAGTTAAAGGACTCTAACTGCATTATACAATAGAGCCGCGGGATCGTCAACAGTAAGTTTTAGGCGGGAGGAAAAGAGAGAAAATTTGAATTATCCATTGAAAAGGGAGGAAGAATAGGGTATACTGGATCCACACAAAGACGGTTTGTCCCGGGTCTTGGACTGCGGGCTGGCCATAAAAAAATGGAGGAAACTCACAATGACCATTACTAAGGATACGATCATCGGCGATATTCTGACCATCGCTCCCCAGACTGCGCCCCTGTTCCTGGGCATCGGCATGCACTGCCTGGGCTGTCCCGCTTCCCGCGGCGAGACGGTGGAGGAGGCCTGCGCTGTCCACGGTGTGGACCCCGACGCGCTGCTGGCCGAGGTCAACAAGATGATCGCTGACGGGCAGTGATCGGTGCCGTGAAAACGGGGACGGAGGGACTCCGTCCCCGTTTTTTCTGCGGTCATTTGCGGGAGAGGGGCGGCGGACTGTTGGATCGGGAATACGCCCCCTGAATATGGAGTGTGAGAATATGGACCGGATGATCGAGTTATCTCCCCGGCTGGCCGCCGTGGGGCGGCTGGTGCCCCCTGGCCTGCCTCTGGTGGACGTGGGCACCGACCACGCCTATCTGCCGGCCGCCCTGGTGCAGATGGGGCGGATTCCCTCTGCCGTGGCGGCCGACCTGCGCCAGGGCCCCCTGAGCCGGGCGCGGGAGACCGTGCGGGAGCACGGCCTGACGGCCAAGATCACCTTTCGGCTGTGTGACGGACTGACGGGGATCCGTCCGGAGGAGGCGGGCAGCGTGGCCATCGCAGGTATGGGGGGAGAGACCATCGCCCACATCCTGGCCGCTGCCCCCTGGGTGCGGGAGAGGGAGGTGCCTCTGATCCTCCAACCCATGAGTTCCCAGAGCGACCTGCGGCTGTGGCTGCAGCAGAACGGCTATGCCATTGTGCGGGAGCAGCTGGCCCGGGAGGGGGACGCCATCTATACCGTCATGCTGGTGCGGGCGGGGGAGATGGCCCCTATGACTCCGGGGGAGCTGGAGGCTGGCCGGCTGGATCATGACCCCCTCCGGGGCGATCTGCTGGACAAGCTGACGGCAAAGCTCCGGCGGGTGCTGGAGGGGCTGGAGAAGTCCCGGCAGGAGGGGGCGGCGCCCCGGCGGGCGGAGCTTCTGACACTGCTGGAGGAGTTGAACGAGATGAAAAAGGAGTGGGAAGCATGGCAACGGTGAGAGAGATCTACAGGCTGATCGACGAATTTGCACCCTTTGAGACGCAGATGGACTTTGACAACGCCGGGTTCCTGGTGGGCTGGGGGGAACAGGAGGTCAGCCGTGTTCTGGTGGCTCTGGACATCACCCAGGCGGTGGCGGAGGAGGCCGTCCGCAGGGGCTGCCAGCTGATCGTCTCCCACCACCCGGTGATCTTCGGCGGGATCAAGTCGATGACCGACGAAACGGCCACCGGCCGGGTGCTGCTGACTCTGGCGGAAAACGGCCTGTCGGCCATCTGCGCCCACACCAATCTGGATGCGGCGGAGGGCGGCGTGAACGACTGTCTGGCCCAGTGTCTGGGCCTGTCCGGGGCTGTCCTGCTGGAGCAGGGGGGGATCGACCGGAAGGGCCGCCCCTACGGCATCGGCCGGGTGGGCATGGCCCACCGGCCTGGCCTGTCCGCGGCGGAGTATGCCGCCTATGTGAAGAAGCAGCTGAACGCCAACAGCTTGCGGTACGAGGACGCGGGGGTCTCCGTGGGCCGTGTGGCGGTGGGTGGCGGCTCCTGCGGCTCCATGCTGGAGCAGGTGCGGGCCGCCGGCTGCGACACCTTCGTCACCGCCGATGTGAAATATGACGTGTTTCTGACTGCCCGGGCCATGGGGATCAACCTGCTGGATGCGGGGCACTATGCCACGGAGAATGTGGTGTGCCCGATGCTGGTGGAGCTGATCTCCGACGCCTTCCCCCAGGTGGAGGTCCTGCTGTCCTGCGACCACAGAGAGGTGTACCAGGATGCGTGACCGGATCTCCCTGACCAACAGACAGAAAGCGGGCTGGATACTGGCCCTGTGGGCGCTGCTCATGGTCCGGGCCTGTGCCGCCGGACTGGAGTACTGGCCTCAGCTGGACGACTACATCCAATATCACAACTATCCCACGGCGGAGTCCTTCTCCGCCCTGCAGAAGGCGGTGGGCCTGCTGGCCTCCCGCCCCCTGGCGGGGATCGCGGACTATTTCATATGGGGACGGATGTTCGGCTTTATGCTGGTGGGCGTGGCTATCATCTCTCTGCTGTACGCAGTGACCACTCTGGTGCTGTGGTCGGTGCTGGGCCGGTTTTTCCGGATCGGCCCCCTGTTCCCGGTGATCGTGGCCCTGCTGCCCCTGGGAGTGGAGGGGACTTACTGGATGTCCGCTTCCACCCGGGTGGTAGTGGGGATGTTTTGGGCGGCTCTGGCCGCTTGGCTGTTCCTGGAGTGGATGGACGGGCCCCGGTGGCGGACGCTGGCGGCATTTTTGGTGTGCCAGCTGCTGCCCTTTGGCTTCTATGAGCAGGCGGGCATCCTCGCCGTCACCCTGACGGTGGGAGTGGCCATCCTGCGGTATATCTACCGCGCGGAGGATCGGAAAAAATGCCTGCTGGCTCTGTGGGCGCCGGCGTCCATGGTACTGTATCTGCTGCTGACGAAGCTGCTGTCCAACGGCGGCGTATACGGCAGCCGCGCGGCCCTGATCCTGCCCGTCAGCCGGTACTACTTTACGACCTTTCTCCCTGACATTCTGGGGCAGATCCGCAAGGTCTTTCTCAACGCCGACCTGCGTATCTTGATGCGGGGCTTCGTTCGCACGGCGGGGCAGCTGCTGCAGGGGCGGCTCCTGCTGTGGTTCGCGGTGACGGCGGCGCTGTGCGCCGGAGTATGGCAGCTGGGCCGGAAAGCAAAGACGGCGGAGGGGCGGCTGCCCCTGTGGCTCCAGCTGGTCTCCGGTCTGCTGTTGGCCGCCGCGCCGGTAACGCTGTTCCTGATCCTGGACAACCCCTGGTTCTCCCTGCGGGGGGCGGTGACCTCCTTCCCCGGGCTGGCGCTGATAGCGGACTGCGTGATGGAGGCTCTGTGGAAAAGGGCCGGTGTGCGCCGGGAGGTCCCGGCCTTGCTGGCCGCCCTGTGCGCCCTGGTGTTCTGTATGGCTGGGGCCAGCGAGATCGCCGACTACCGGGACACCTATCGGGCCGACCAGCAGGCGGCCCGCGCTGTGTTGGATACCATCCCCGCAGATCTGGCGGGGGAGGAGGGCTGGCCCGCCCTTTCCGTGGGCATACTGGGGCTGGAGCCCACCTTCCTGCCGCGGCAGAACTACCTGTGGCACGAGCATGTCACCGGCTGTACTGAGAGCAGCTGGGCCTTCTCCGGTCTGGTGGGCAGTCTGGCGGACGGGCTGGCGCTGCCCTCCCTGAGCCCTCTGCCCAGCAGTCCCCTTTACCGCCGCTGGAACGCCGAGGCCAACCGGCCCGACCGCTTTGACCGCCTGTATTACTACAACGGCACGGTGCTGGAGCCGGTGACCCTGGAGCAGACAGGGGAGAAGGCGTTCAACGTCCTGCGGGCGGACGGCTCTCAGCTGGGACACATCTGGGAGGAGCCGGACGGGCTGGGATATTTTGCCCTGGAGCAGCCCTGAAAAGAACTCCCCATTCTTTTTGCGTTCCCCGCCCCCGCAGGGGGGCGGGGAACATTGAGCTTTTTTCTGCCAGGGAACACAGAATGAACTTGAGCAAAAAAGAAAAATGTATGAATTTGAAAAATCAGCTTGCTATTTCCCGGAGGAAGTGCTAAAATACCTTAGTCTGAATACGGGCGGTCCTCTGCGGCTGTTCCTCACAGGGGTGGGGACGTCAGCGCCGCACGAACGCCGCATAACAGGAGGAAAAAACAATGGATCTAGTAAAGGCTTTCGCTGAAAAGTACCAGAAAGAGCAGCCCCCCGTCGTCGAGATCGGCGATACCGTCCGCGTCCACCTGAAGGTCAAGGAAGGCAGCCGCGAGCGTATCCAGGTCTTTGAGGGCACCGTCATTGCCAAGCAGCATGGCGGCATCGAGGAGTCCTTCACCGTCCGCCGTATCTCTTACGGCGTTGGCGTGGAGAAGGTATTCCCCCTGCACGCCCCCTCCATCGAGAAGGTGGAGCTGGTCCGTCACGGTAAGGTCCGCCGGGCCAAGCTGTACTACCTGCGCGACCGCGTGGGCAAGGCTGCCAAGGTCAAAGAAGCCCTGTGATCTACAAAAGGAGCGGACTGTAAGGCCCGCTCCTTTTCCTATCCAGACCGCCCGCCGGCGCGCGGCAGGAAGGAGAAGCAATGAACATACAGTGGTACCCTGGTCATATGACCAAGACCCGGCGGCAGATCGAGGCCGACCTGAAAAATGTGGATATCGTGGTAGAGATCGTAGACGCCCGCATCCCCGTCTCCAGCCGCAACCCGGACATCGATGCTATCTGCGGGGACAAGCCCCGGCTGATCGTGCTCAACCGGGCCGACCAGGCCGACCCCAGACAGAACAAGGCGTGGGGGACCTACTTCAAGGCCAAGGGGCACGCGGTCTTAGAGACGGATGCCAAGACCGGGCGCGGCGTGGCGCAGTTTTCCGCCGTGGTGCAGAGCGTGCTGAAGGATCAGATCGCCCGCTGGCGGGAGCGCGGCCAGGTGGGCCGCCCCGTGCGGGCCATGGTGGTGGGTGTGCCCAATGTGGGCAAATCCACCTTTATCAATAAGGTGGCCAAAAAGAAGTCCGCCAAGGCCGGTGACCGCCCGGGGGTCACCCGGGGCAAGCAGTGGGTGAATGTGGACGCCGGACTGGATCTGCTGGATACCCCCGGCATCCTCTGGCCCAAGTTTGAGGACGAGCGCACCGGCATGGACCTGGCCTTTACCGGCGCGGTGAAGGATGACATCATGGATGTAGAGACTCTGGGCTGTCACCTGATGGCCCTGCTGGGCCGCCGCTACCCCCAGGCCCTGATGACCGCATATAAGCTGCCGGCGATCCCGCCCCAGGAGGACGGGGAGAACGAGGTGGCCTATGGCTACCGCCTTTTGTGTCTGGCGGGACAGAAGCGGGGAATGAAGATCTCCGGCGGCGAGGTGGACACCGAGCGCATGGCCCGGGTACTGCTGGACGAGTATCGCGCCGGAAAGCTGGGGACCTTTACCCTTGAAGTGCCGGAAGGAGTCTGAACGATGGACTTGTGGCAGTGTGAGCGGCAGGCCCGGGACGAGGGCTGGACGGCGATCTGCGGCTGCGACGAGGCCGGGGCCGGGCCGCTGGCCGGGCCGGTGTACGCTGCGGCGGTGATCCTGCCCCTTGGACATGAGATCCCTGGCCTGAACGACTCCAAGAAGCTCAGCGAGAAAAAGAGAGAGGAGCTGTTCCCGGCGATCCAGACCCAGGCGCTGGCCTGGTCGGTGGCCAGTGTCGGCCCGGAGGAGATCGATGCCGCGGACATCCTCAGTGCCCGGATGAAGGCTATGCAGCTGGCCATTGACGGCCTGTCCCGGCCTGCGGACTTTGCCCTGATCGATGGAAACCGGGACAAGGGCCGCTCCGCGGCCATCGCGACGCCCCACCAGTGCGTCATCAAAGGGGACTCCCTGTCGGCCTCCATTGCCGCCGCGTCCATTCTGGCTAAGGTGAGCCGTGACCGGTACATGGTGGAGATGGCGAAGCGGTATCCCCAGTACGCCTTTGAGCGGCACAAGGGGTACGGCACCAGACTGCACTATGAGCGTCTGGCCCAATACGGCCCCAGTCCCATCCACCGCCTGACCTTTTTGAAGCCATGACCGGGGGAGAGAAGCGGCTGCTGGGCCGCTGGGGAGAAGAACTGGCCGCCCGGGAGTTGGAGAAGAAGGGCTACCGCCTGGTGGCCGCCGGGTGGCACTGCCGCTTCGGCGAGATCGACCTGATCTGTCAGGGGAGGGGCTTTCTCTGTTTTGTAGAGGTGAAGCTGCGGCGCACCGAGCGCTTCGGCACGCCCGGCGCCTTTGTGGATGCCCGCAAGCAGGAGAAGCTGCGAACCTCCGCCCAGCTGTACCTGGCCGAGCACGGCACTGAGCTTCAGCCCCGGTTTGATGTGGTGGAGATCCTGGCTCCTCAGGGGATGGACACGAGAGCCCCGGTCGTCCGGCACATAGAGAATGCCTTCTGATCTTCTACGGAATGCTTGACCGGCGGGGAAGAAGCTGTCATAATACGGAGTTGAGCCGCGCCGGCCCATGCCGGAGGGCGGAGGACACGATTTTCCCACAGAAAGGTTGGTTTTAGAATATGCAATACGTCAGCACCCGCGACTGTCAAAAACACTGCTCCGCGGCCCAGGCCATCGTACAGGGCCTGGCTCAAGACGGAGGCCTGCTGACCCCGGTCAGCCTGCCCCGGCTGCCCGAGACGGCGCTGAAGGAGATGACCGCCATGTCCTATCAGCAGCGGGCGGTCTATGTGATGCAGCTGTTCCTGGAAGATTTTTCCCGGGAGGAGCTGACCGCCTTCGCTGCGGCGGCTTACGGCCCGGCCAAGTTCGATACGCCGGAGGTCACCCCTGTCCGCACACTGGACGGGAACACCCACTGTCTGGAGCTGTGGCACGGGCCCACCTGTGCCTTCAAGGATCTGGCCCTTCAGATGCTGCCCCACCTGCTGACCGCCTCGCTGAAAAAGACAAAGGAGGATAAGACGGTGTGTATCCTGGTGGCCACCTCCGGCGACACGGGGAAGGGGGCTCTGGAGGGTTTCCGTGACGTAGACCACACCAAGATCCTGGTGTTCTATCCCAAAGACGGTGTGTCCCAGGTGCAGCAGCTGCAGATGGTCACCCAGGAGGGGCAGAACGTGGGGGTGTGCTCCGTAGTGGGCAACTTCGATGACGCCCAGACCGGCGTGAAGAAGCTGTTCAATGATGAGCAGCTGCGGCAGAAGCTGGCCCAGCGGGGCTATTTCCTGTCCTCTGCCAACTCCATCAACTGGGGCCGGGTGCTGCCCCAGATCGTCTATTATATGTCCGCTTACTGCGACCTGCTGAAGGCGGGCAAGATCGCGCAGGGCGCACCCATCAATATCTGCGTGCCCTCGGGCAACTTCGGCAATATTCTGGCCGCCTATTTTGCGGCGGAGATGGGATTGCCGGTGGGCCGGCTGATCTGTGCCTCTAACCATAACAACGTCCTGACCGACTTCATCCGCACCGGCGTGTACGACAGGAACCGCACGTTCTACAACACCATGTCCCCCTCTATGGACATTCTGGTGTCCAGCAATCTGGAGCGGCTGCTGTATCTGCTGACCGGGCGGGACTCCGATCAGGTGAAGGGATATATGCGTCAGCTGGCGGATGCCGGACGCTATGAGGTGAGCGAGCAGGTGAAGGATAAGCTGCAAAGCCGTTTCAGCGCCTACTTCTGCGATGACCGGGAGACCCAAAAGGTGATCGGCCAGATCCATAAGAAGTACGGCTATCTCATCGACCCCCACACTGCCGTGGGCTTCTCCGCGCTGGAGCAGTACCGGGCGGAGACCGGGGATGCCGCGCCTGCGGTGGTCGCCTCTACGGCCAGCCCCTTCAAATTCTGCGACAGTGTTCTGGGCGGTCTGGGCGTTCAGCCCGAGGGCCAGGGCCTGGAGCTGCTGGATCAGCTCAGCCGGGTCAGCGGCGAGCCCGTGCCCGCGCCCCTTGCCTGTCTGCGCAGCAAGCAGGTGCGTTTTACCCAGTCGGTGGAGAAGGACCGCATGGTGGACGCCGTGCTGTCTGTGTTGAGGTAGAAAATGGCCCTGTACGCCATTGGAGACACCCACCTGTCCCTGGGCTCCGACAAGCCCATGGACGTGTTCGGCCCCGGCTGGGCCGGATATGTGGAGCGATTGAGGGAGGGCTTTTCCGCCGTGTCAGAGGAGGACACGGTGGTGCTGTGCGGCGATCTGTCCTGGGCCATGAGTCTGGAGGAGGGCCGCGCGGACTTTGCGTTTCTGCAGGAGCTGCCGGGGAAG
>CAKUHX010000059.1 GCA_934659475.1 uncultured Oscillospiraceae bacterium | reverse complement strand
AGGTCTTGTCGTCCGGGATGCCCAGCAGCTCCTTCAGGTGCCAGGAGATGGCCTCGCCCTCCCGGTCCGGGTCGGTGGCCAGATAGACCCTGCCGCTGTTTTTGGCGGCCTTTTTCAGGTCGCGGATCACGTCCTCCTTGCCCTTGATGGGCTGATAGCTGGGCAGGAAGCTCCCCCCGTCCAGATCCACGCTCATGGTGCTCTTGGGCAGGTCCCGCACATGGCCCATAGAGGCCTTCACCTCGTACCCGGGGCCCAGATATTTTCCTATGGTCTTTGCCTTGGAGGGGGACTCCACGATGACTAGATCAGTTTTAGTCGGCACTTGTTTGACCTCCGAATTTGTCTCCCGCCCCAGGGTCTTTCTCCGGGGGCAGGAGCATATTATCAACGGCAATCGCCGTGGAACTCTTTTATTCCGCCTCCTCCAGCCGCACCTGGGGGGCGAAGCGCCGGCCGGGCAGTTCCTGCACCGCGCCGTCCACCTGCAGCATGGTCAGGGCGGACTGCACCCGCCGGGCGGGGATCTGGGTCAGCTCCACCAGGGCCTCGGCGGACCGGGGCTGCCCCTTCATGGCCCGCAGCAGGGCCAGCTGGTCGTCGGTGAACCGCTCCTTCTGCCTGTCCAGAGGGATCAACTCAGGCTCCGGCTCCTCCCCGTTCTCCTCGGGCGCGGCTTTCTTTGCTGGAGCGGGCGGAGCCGTCCGCTCCTCCTGCCGCTCCAGCCGCTGGCGGGCGGCCTCCGGCGTCAAGGGGGCGGAGCTTTTCAGCTTTAAGGGGAAGCGACTCCAGTACTCCTCTAAAATATCCTGTCCGCAGGTGACCAGCTTGGCCCCCTGCTGGATCAGGCGGTTGGTGCCCTCGCTCATCACCATATCCACCGCGCCGGGCACAGCGAACAGGTCCCGATCCTGCTCCAGGGCGCGGCCCGCAGTGATCATGGTGCCGCTGGACAGGCGGCACTCCACCGCCACGACGCCCAGAGACAGGCCGCTGATGATGCGGTTGCGGGCGTGGTAGTGGTCCCCCAGAGCCGGCGTGCCCGGGGGATACTCCGAAATGAGTGTTCCGGCGGCGGCGATGTCCTCCACCAGAAAGCGGCTGGTGTAAGGATATCCCGTATCCAGACCTCCGGCCAGCACGGACACCACCCGGCCGCCGCCCTTCAGGGCGCCGCGGATGGCCTCGCTGTCCAGCCCCCGGGCGATGCCGGACACCAGCAACGCTCCGCCCCGGGCCAATTCAAGGCCCAGCCGGGCGGCCATCTTTCTGCCGTACTCCGAGGGCTCTCTGGCCCCCACCACGGCGATGGCGGCCTCCTCGTCAAAGTCGATGTTCTTTCCCCGCAGATAGAGCACCACCGGCGGGTCGGGGATCTGGCGCAGGCGGTCGGGGTAGTCCCCATCCTGAATGGTCATGATCCGCAGCCCCAGATACTGGCAGTCGGCCAAAATGCCCTCTGCCCGGTCCATGCTCTTGTCCAGCAGGGCCTTCCGCTGGAAGGCGCTCAGCCCCTCCACCAGGTCGTACTCCTCCGGGTCGGCGTAATACACCCGCTCCGGGGTGACGAACCAGTCCAGCAGCCGCAGAGCGGCGGGGGCGCCAAGGCCCTTCAGCCCAGTCAGCCACAGCCAGTATTTCAAACTCGCCATAACCCGCGTCCCCCTTCTCAGTCCAAGCATGGACACAACAGGGCGGGACCGCGGATCTGCGCGGCCTATATGGTATCCTGTTCCCGCCCAGTTGTCAAATCATTTTTCTCGTCCCGGTCCGACCTTTTTCGACTTTATGGGAATGATCGTCCGAAAACCATCATTTTTCTCTCTATCTGGCCATCTCCCACATCACCACGGCGGCTGCCGCCGCGGCGTTCAGCGACTCGCACCGCTGCCTCATAGGGATCTTCAGCGTCCGGCAGCTGGCCTGCAAGAGCCGCTCTGAGACGCCCCGCCCCTCGCTGCCGATCACAACGGCGCACCGGGACAGGTCCGCCCGGCGGAGATCCACCGTGTCCGCCCGCAGGGCGGTGGCGTACAGGGGCAGGCCGGAGCGCTCCAGCAGGGCGGGCAGTTCGCCGGCCTCCACCTCCCACACAGGCAGACGGAAACAGGCCCCCATGGTGGCCCGCACGGTCTTCCAGTTCCACGGGTCGGCGCAGCCGTTCACCAGCAGCAGGCCGTCCGCCCCCAGGGCGTCGGCGGTGCGCCAGATGGTGCCCACATTTCCCGGGTCCTGCAGGCCGTCCAGCACCAGGTAACGGCTGCCGGGCAGGGCCTGAGGGGGGCGCATCTCCGGCTGCTCACACAGGAACAGGGCCCCCTGGGGGGCCTCCATGGGCGAGACGGAGACCATCACGTCCCCCGGCACCGTTACCACCCGGGTGTCGGCGGGCAGCGGGGGCAGGGGTGCGTCCTGGTCGGCCACCACGGCGGTCAGCGGGGCGTTCCACCGGACCGCCTCCTCCAGCAGCTTGCGGCCGTCCCCCAAAAACAGGCCGCACTGGCGGCGATAGCTTCGACTGCCCGTCAGCTTTCTGATCTGGGTCAGCAGGGGATTTTTTCTGCTGGTCACATGCTCCATGGGTGCGCTCTCCTCTCGCCCGCCGGGCCCCCGGCCATCGAGCCGGGTTTTCTTTTATTATATGTATCCCCCGGCCCTTGTCAAGCACAGGCGGCCCTCACCAGAACTTCTTCTTTTTACAGATCCACAGGCTGAGCACCACGATCAGGACGCTCACCGCCGCCACCACGGGGTAGCCGTACTCCCACTCCAGCTCCGGCATCCCCTTGAAGTTCATGCCGTACCAGCCGGTGAGCAGGGTCAGGGGCAGAAAAATGGTGGTCACGATGGTCAGGATCTGCATGATCCGGTTCTGGCGTATGTCGATCTCCGACTGGAACATGCTCTGGATCTGGCCGCAGTACTCCCGCAGAAGCTGAGACTCCTCCCGCAGGCGGATCACCCGGTCCTCAAACAAACGGAAAAGCATGGTCTCGCCCTCGGTAAAAAAGCCGTTCTCGTTCTCCTTCAGCTCGCAGGCCACATCGTCCAGCTGGGAGTAGTACCGGAACCAGGCCATGGTCTGCTTCCGCAGGGCGGTCATGGGGGCGCTGAAGTCCTCCAGCTCGTGGGCCAGCACCTGGTCCTCCAGCTGCTCCGCCCGTTCCTCGATCTCCTCCAGCCGGTGGAGATCCCGGGTGATCAGCTGCTCAAAAAAGGCGTATAGAAACCGGCCCACGCTGTGCTCCGTGGGGCGCTTGTCCTTGATCAGCCGCTTCAGCACCGGCTGGACAAAGTCGCCGTCGTCCACCAGCACCACCCGGTCCTTCGTGACCAGATAGCCGCAGGCCGGGCGCTCGCCCCCCTTTCCCTGTCTGGGCAGCACCAGCGTCCCGGACAGGCAGGCCGAGCGCACCTCCGCCTTGCATACCCGGGCATCCCGGGCGGGCGGCGTGTGGCACAGCACCTCCCCCAGCCCCGACAGGGCGGGCTGCCGGGATAGCTCCTCCGAAGTGAGCACAGCCACCGCCGGGCCATCCTCCGCCGGCTCGCCCTCCGCGGGGTACAGCGTTCTGCCAATGGTATACCAGTACAATGCAGATCCCTCCTGTTGGGCCGTTCTCTGGGCGGCCCGCCCCTGTTGTTTATCGCTCTCCGCCGCAAAAACCGCGGAGAAGCGCCGCAGGCGGCGCTCCCCCGCGGCCCTCTCTCCGCGTCAGCTCATCCGCTCTGTCCGGCGCAGCGCACGGCGGTCTTTTGACAGAGCTCTACTTCTTCTTTCCGGACAGCAGCAGCATCACGGCGAACAGGCAGAAGGCTCCGCCGCCCAGCTTGCCCATCAGCCCGGGCACCTTCAGAATGCCCCCCAGGCCCAGGGCAAGCCCGGCGATGGCCCACAGGATGCGCCGCTCCTTGTCAGACACAAAGTGGATATGTCCGTCCTCGCCCCGCTCCAGCCGTCCCATCCGCGCGATCTGGGACAGGGGCCGCTCCTCCTTCTTCATGCGCCCAACTCCTCTCTTCGCCGCAGCCCTCCGGCCGCCTCTTGTCCCTTATTGTACCTGTCCGCCCCCCTACCGTCAAGCAAAAGCTCTCCGCGGGGCCGGATGCAGCTTTCAGAAAATTTTAATTTCCTCCTCAGGAAAAAGCCGTTGCGGTTTTGTCCAAAAGCGGCTATGCTATAGAGTATGCAGGCCGCCCCGCCGGGCGGCCAATACGGGAAAGGATGTTTTTTCATGGCAAACGCCCCTAAAAAGTTCCGCCTGCCCTCCAGCGGGCTGGGCCGCACCCTGCTCAGCCTGCTGATCACCGCCGCGGTGGGACTGGTATACTTCTATATCACGCTGCCCGCCCTGAACCTGCACGACAGCCAGTTTTACGGCTTTCTGATCCTGCTGTGCATCGTGTACACCCTGTGCGTGTTCCTGCTGTCCGGCGGGCTGCACGGCGACGTGGTGGCCACGCCCAAGGAGAAGGTCAAGTCCTGGCTCGCCTTTGTGAAGAGCCGCTGCCTGCCCGTGATGATCGCGCTGATCGCCGTATTCGCCGTGGCGGCAGTGGGCTATGTGATCTCCCTGCCCATCTTCCGGGCCGCGGCCTACCGGGATCTGCTCACCGTGGAAAACGGCGACTTCGCCCACGATGTGGCCCAGATCTCCTTCAGCGAGATCCCCACTCTGGACCGCACCTCCGCCGAGTATCTGGGCGACCGGCAGATGGGCACCCTCAGCGACATGGTCAGCCAGTTTGAATACTCCAACGACTCCACCCAGATCAACTACCAGGGCCGTCCCGTCCGGGTGGCCCCCATCGGCTACGCCGACCTGTTCAAGTGGCTGACCAACCGGAGCAGCGGCCTGCCCGCCTATGTGGTGGTGGACATGGTCACCCAGGAGGCCACGGTGGTCCGCCTGAGCGAGGGGATGAAATACTCCTTCTCCGAGCCCTTGAACCGGAATATTTACCGCCACCTGCGCTTCCACTACCCCACCATGATGTTCTCCACCCCGGAGTTCGAGATCGACGAGAGCGGCCACCCCTGGTGGATCGCCCCCCGGGTGGTCAAGACCATCGGCCTGTTCGGCGGCACGGACATCAAGGGGGCCGTGCTGGTGGACGCCGTCACCGGCGAGAGCCAGTACTATGAGGAGGTGCCCACCTGGGTAGACACCCTGTACGTCCCCGACCTGATCATGGAGCAGTATGACTACCACGGCACCCTGATCCACGGCTTCCTCAACTCCATCTTCGGCCAGCGTGATGTGACCCAGACCACCGAGGGGTACAACTACATCGCCATGAACGACGATGTATACGCCTACACCGGCGTCACCTCCGCCAACGCCGACCAGTCCAACCTTGGCTTCCTGCTGTGCAACATGCGCACCAAGGAGACCCACTTCTACACCGCCCCCGGCGCCACCGAGGAGGCCGCCAAGCAGTCCGCCATGGGCGTGGTGCAGGATCTGGGCTATGTGGCCACCTTCCCCCTGCTGCTGAACATCGCCGACCAGCCCACCTATTTCATCCCCCTGAAGGACGCCACCGACCTGGTGAAGAGCTACGCCATGGTGAACGTGGCCCAGTATCAGATCGTGGCCACCGGCAGCACCGTGTCCGCCTGTGAGCAGGCCTATATCAAGATGCTCAACGAAAAGGGCCTGGCCCAGCAGGAGCAGCTGCCCTCCGACCAGACCGCCGGCACGGTGGCGGAGATCCGCTCCGCCGTGCTGGACGGCAACACCTGCTACTTCATCCGTCTAGAGGGCGGTCAGGTGTTCTACGCCGTCTCCGCCTCTCAGGCCCGGGATGTGGTCACCCTGAACGTGGGGGACACCGTGTCCATCGACGCCGCCCCCGCCGACGGCTCCGCCATTCTGGACGGCTACGGCCTGACTATCACCGCCCGGGCAGCGGAGGCCCCCGCCCTTTCGGTCCCCGACGCGCCTGCGGAGGATACACCCACCCAGGAAGGACCGCCTGAACAATAAAAAAACAGCCCCGGCCAGCAAAGCTGGCCGGGGCTGTTTCATTTGTCTTTATCCCATCATCTTTTTGAGGTCGCTCAGCCGCTCCAACGCGGCGTTCAGGGTCTCGTCCTTCTTTGCAAAGTGCAGGCGGATGATGTGGTTCACATCCTCGTCAAAGAAAGAGCTGCCGGGCACGCCGGCTACACCCACCTTCTGAGCCATCTCCACGCAGAAGTCCACGTCGGACTGCCCCTTCTTCATGTAGGGGGAGACGTCCGCCAGCACGAAATAGGTGCCCTGGGGGTCGGTGAAGGGGATGCTCAGTTCTTTCATGCCGCCGGTGAACAGGGCCTTCATGTGGGCGTAGTGGTCGCCGAACTCCTTGTAGTAGCTGTCGGGCATCTCCAGACCCACCACGGCAGCCTCCATCAGGGGGGAGGGACAGCCCACAGTATTGAAGTCGTGATACTGCTTGATGCGGTCCATGATCTCCGGGCAGGCGATGGCATAGCCCAGGCGCCAACCAGTGACGGAGTAGGTCTTGGACAGGCTGGAGCAGCTGACAGTGCGCTCCCACATGCCGGGCAGGGTGCTCATATAGGTGTGCTTGTGGCCCTCGTAGACGATGTGCTCGTACACCTCGTCCATAATGGCGTACACGTCATACTTCACGCACAGATCGGCGATGAGCTTCAGCTCCTCCACGGTGAACACCTTGCCGCTGGGGTTGGAGGGGTTGCAGATCAGGATGGCCTTGGGGTGCTGGCGGAAGGCGTCCTCCAGCACCTCGGGGTCGAAGTTGAAGGCCGGGGGCACCAGGGGGACGAACACGGGCTGGCAGTCGGCCATGATGGCCTGGGCCTTGTAGTTTTCAAAATAGGGGGAGAACATGACGATCTTATCTCCGGGGTTGGTCAGGGCAAAGATCGTGTCCACCATGGCCTCGGTGGAGCCAATGGTCACCACCATCTCGGTATCCGGGTCGGGGCGGCGGCCCACGAAGCGCTCGCACTTGCGGGCCAGGGCCTGGCGGAAGTTGGGGGCGCCCATGGTGATGGGGTACTGGTGGGGGCCTGTCCTGCTCACCTCGGCCAGACGGTCGGTCATGGCCTTGGGCGGGTCAAAGTCGGGAAAGCCCTGGGCCAGATTGATGGCTCCGCAGTCCAGACTCACCCGGGTCATACGGCGGATGACAGAGTCGGTAAAATGCTGGTTTCTTCTGCTCAGCTCCTGCATGGTATAGTCCTCCTTGGGCGGCGGGGCCGCTTTCTTTTTCTCTCGATCCCCTTTCGCATTCCCCGCCTCCGCGGAACAGGGGGCGCGGAGATCCTTTCTCCCGGGACACAAAATGGATCTGGGTGGTTTTTATATCTTTAACGCTTTTATGTCATAAATTCAATAGCCGTTTCCCGCAAAATATGGGGACGCGTCTCCCGCCCTTTCGTCAGAAATGACATTCTCCCTTCAAAACAGCGCCGTGCCCCCGCCCCACAGGGGGCGGGGGCACGGGATACCGATCACGCCGCAGTTTATTTGACCAGACTGAATACATCCTCCGGAATGGTGAACTCGTCGGACAGCACCACCATGGCCACATAGTTTCCGTGGGTCTGCACCTGGGCCCGCTGCCACTGTACGGCGGTGTCCGGATAGATAGTATCCTCCTGGGCCGTCTTGATACGGTCGTTGAAGATCTTCTCCACCGCGGCCGCGTCACCGCTGTTCTCCACCTCCACCATGACCACCTCCGTGGCAAAGCCGGAGACGGGGGCCAGCTCGACCACCGTCTGCTTCCGGGCGATGTCCCGCAGGCCGGGATAGAAGGTGTCCAGATAGCCGCTGTCCTCCGGCTCCTCCAGCATCACCAGGTCGTCCTTCTTGTCCCCCTGGGCGTCCAGGATGGCCTCGTAGACCTTCTGCAGGTCGATCTGGGCCTCTTCCTTTTTCCCGCAGGCGCTCAGTGCCGCGGTCAGGCACAGGGCCGCGCACACAACTGCAATCATACGTTTCATATTTTTTCCTCCTGTCCGTTCTCTGTTCCGATCCTTACTTCTCTTCTCCGCGCTCCCGGGCGGCAAGGAACTCCTCCAGGCCGGTCCGCTCCTCCTCCGTGGGCGCGTGTCCTGTGAGCGCGCTCAGGCGCTCCTGCGCCTGGGCCGCAGTCTCTGCCCCCTCCGCCGCCTGGGCCAGAAGGAGCATCTGCCGGGCAAAGTCGGCGAACTCCTCCCCGGAGCATACGCCGTGGTGGGCGGGGACATACCAGCGGGCATCCAGGGCCAGCAGGGTCTCCATCAGCCGCCGGGTGCGCCCCACCGTGCGGCACCAGGGCTCCCGGTCCATATTAAGATACAGGCAGTCCCCCAGGAACACCACCCCCTCCTCCACCAGCTGCACCACGCAGCAGTCGGGGGTGTGGTCGCTGTCCACCCAGAAGATCCGCGCGGTCAGGCCGCCCAGGTCTATGGTCTCCTCCCGGTCGAACAGGCGGGACACCGCGGGGATCTGGATCTGCCGGCCGCTGTCCGGCCACTCGATAAGGATGTTCTCCCGGCAGAACTCCATCTCCGTCCCCTCCGCCACCCGCTGGGCGACGGCCTCGTCCGTCCAGGACAGGCCGCGCATCCAGTCCAGCTTCTCCGCCGTGGCCCGGCAGGCCGTCACTGGCAGGCCGGTGCTGGCCGCGCCGAAGGTGTGGTCCCAGTGCCAGTGGGTCAGGCACAGGGACTGGATGGGCGGGATGGGCAGGCTCTCCGCCGCCGTCAGCAGCTGCTTCACATGGGCGGGGCTGTTGCCCCCATCGATCAGCAGGGTGGCATCCCGCCCCGCGGCCAGCCCCAGGGCCGGCCTGTCCCCCGTCTCCACCGGCGGGGTGTACCACACCCGGGGCGTCAATTGGATCACAGCCATACCGCTGTCCCCTTCCACTTTTGTTTCTGTGTGGTGATGGTATCACCGGAGCGCGGGCAAGTCAAGAAAGGTTTTCTTAAGATTTTCCGTCCGCGCCCCGGCTTTGCAAATGGGCATCAAAAATCGGAGCAAGCGATGGTCGCTTGCTCCGATCTGTCATGCGTGACCAATTTAGATGCATGCTGAAAATAGGAAAAATCGAGAGCTGAAGCGGCTTTGGGCTGTTTCAGCCATATTTTTTTGCTTTCAATTTCCCAT
>CAKUHX010000058.1 GCA_934659475.1 uncultured Oscillospiraceae bacterium | reverse complement strand
TCGGGGAACTGGCTGCCGCCCCCGTGCTCGGCCTGCTGAATGTGCCGGAGGACGTGTTCCCCCTGGCCCTGCTGTACGAGGTCATGAGCGGCTACCTGCGGGGCTTCGGCCTGTCCCTGGCGCCAGCGCTTCTGACCATGGCCGGCGTGTGCGGTGTCCGGATCATGTGGGTCCGGCTGGTATTCCCCAGGTACAGTACCTTTCAGACCATTATGATGGCCTATCCCATCAGCCTGATCACGACCACGCTGCTCATTTTTATCGCCCTGCTTTACTACCGGCCGGCAAAGCGCTTCGCCCGCATGGAAGAGCCCCTGTAGCGGGCATGGTCCGCCGCCCATCCGCTGGCCGGACAAGTATTGCAGCGTTCCTGAGGCCGGAGCGGGAAGAGCAAAAAAATGCGGCCCATCCGTTTTTCGGATGGGCCGCATTTTTCATAGGGCTCACGCTTCGGGGAACACCACCACCAGCAGCATCTTGAAACTCTCCTGGGCAAACACCGCATGGGGCTTGCCCGCAGGCATCACCAGACACTGGCCCTTGCCGGCCAGGTGGGGGACGCCGTCCACGGTGAATCTGCCCGTGCCCTCCAGCACGGTGACCATGGCGTCGCCGCCGGAGGCGTGGGTGCTGATCTCCTCCCCCCTGTCAAAGGCGAACAGGGTGATGCTCACGTGGTCGTTCTGGGCCAGAGTGCGGCTGACCACCTGTCCGGGGGCGGCCTCCACCAGATCGGCCAGCTCCAGCACCTCCTCGCCGGGGATGTTCTTCATATACTTCAGTTCCATTGCTTCGTCATCCTTTCAAGCCTTCTGCTGCCCGCACAGGGCGGGCAGTTACATATTGCTCAGCAGCTCCTCCAGCTCCTCCCTGGAGAAGCGGTAGACCTTGTCGCAGAACTGGCAGGTCAGCTCCGCCTGTCCCTGCTCCTCAATAAGGGCGGACAGCTCCTGCCGCCCCATGGAGATCAGCGCCCGGGTCACCCGCTCCCGGGAGCAGTAGCATTTATACTCCACCGGGTGGGTCTCCAGGATCTCCAGCTCAAAGTCCGCCAGCACCGCCCGCAGCAGGCCCTCGCCGTCCAGACCGCCGGCCAGTGCTCCGCTCACCGGGCCCACACGTTGGATGCCGGCCTCGATCCTGTCGATGACCGACTCCTCCGCGCCGGGCAGCAGCTGGATCAGATAGCCCCCGGCGGCGGTGACGCTCTGGTCCGTGCCCACCAGCACCCCTAGAGCGCAGGCGGTGGGGATCTGCTCGCTCTCCACAAAGTACATGGCCAGGTCGTCGGCGATCTCGCCGGAAAACAGACCGATGGAGCCCACATAGGGCTCCTTCAGGCCGATGTCCTTGATAACGGTGAGGGTGCCGTCGGCGCCCACGGCGCCGCCCACATCCAGCTTGCCCGGATGCTTCTCCATCAGCTCCACATGGGGATTCTGCACATAGCCCCGCACATTGCCGCCGCAGTCAGAGACGGCCAGCACCGTGCCCAGGGGCCCGCCGCCCTTGATCTGAAGGGTGACGGAGCCGTTCTGCTCCTTCAGCGCGTCCCCCATCATGGAGGCGGCCATGAGGGTGCGGCCCAGGGCCGCCGTGGCCACGGGCAGCAGGGTGTGGATGTTCCGGGCCCGCTCCACCAGCTGCCGTCCGCTGATGGCGGCGGCCTTAAAGCTGCCGTCCTTTGCAATGGCCCTTACGATATGGTCAGACATAACTCAGTCGTCCTTTCTTGCCGCAAAAAAGATCCGCTGCTCCCCCGGTGCGGGGGCGCGCAGCTTTCTGTCGCCGTATACCCTGACATCCCGAAAGCCCGCCCGGTGCAGCATTTCGGTCAGCTGCTCCACCGTGTAGGCCCGCTCCCGGTGCAGCTCCTCGCTGCGCGCCCACTGGCCGGAGTCTTCGTCCAGCTGGAAGATGTCCATGTAATAGGAGCAGATCCCGCCGCGGCGGGAAAACTCCGCCCGCCACACGCAGTAGGCGTCCTCCGTCTCGTCCAGAAACACCTGTCCGTCCAGAGCCGCCAGCTTTTCCGGCGTGTTCACGTCGAACAGGAACAGTCCCCCGGGCATGAGGAACAGATGTACCCGGCCAAAGGCCCGCTCCAGCTTTTTGGGGTCGGTGACGTAGTTGACGCTGTCCAGACAGCACACGCAGGCATCAATGGTGCCGTACAGGTCCAGCCTCTCCATGGGCTGGCACAGAAAGATGGGCTCGATGGGGACGGCCCCCCGGTTTTTCTCTGCCGCCTGGGTCAGCATCTCCGGGGACAGGTCCACCCCGATCATTTCATACCCCCGCCGTGCCAGCTCCAGAGTGAGGGAGCCTGTGCCGCAGGCCAGATCCAGCACGGTGTTCCCCGGCAGTCCCCGGCGGCGGAAGTGCCTTTCGATGTAATCGGCCCAGGCAGCGTAGTCCACGTCCCGGGTGAACTGGTCGTAGCAGCCGGCCAGTGACTGATAGCTGCCCATCAGCCCTTCTCCTTCAGGCGGGGGATCACCGTCTTATAGCCCTCCGCCCCGTATTGCAGGGAGCGGTTCACCCGGCTGATGGTGGCGGTGGAGGCCCCGGTCTTCTCCAGCACCTCGCTGTAGATCATTCCGTCGTCCAGCAGCATGGCCACATCCATGCGCTGCTCCATGGCCTTCAGCTCGGACACGGTACACAGGTCCTGAAAGAACCGGCGGCACTCATCCTCGTTTTTCAGGGTCAGCACAGCGCGGTACAGGGTGTCCCCGCTGACTTTATCAATGAACTTGGACATATGCAGTCCCCCTTCTCAGCGATCCCGGCCCGCTGCGGCGGACCGGTTTTTATTTTAGCATACTACCATATGAAAAGTAAAGGGGACGGGGCCGCCATTCACAGAAAGAGCGGAAAAACATAGGATGGCAGGCAAGGGAGGGCGGGATATGAGGAAAAAGGAACCGGTGACGCCGGACTGGCAGCGGCAGGAGCGGACCATGACATTGGAGGGGGAGCCGGTGCTCTCTTATGTTCTGAGCTGGCCGGAGGCGGCTGGCTGCCCCCGCCTGACCCGGTATTACCGGCGGGCGGCCCGGCTGTGGCGGGCGCGGTGGGAGCGGCGGCTGTATCCCCTGGCCTGTCTGGAGCTGGCTGACTGCCGCGCCCGCTCCCGCCCCTTCCGCCCGTGGAACTGCGAACTGTCAGGATCAGCACCCTGGGAGACGGAGGAGAGGGCCAGCATCGTGTTGACCGCCCGGGAGACCGGCGGAAGCGGGCGCTCCCGCCTGGTGACCCGGGGCGCGGTGTGGCGGCTGAGGGACGGCACTCCCCTGCCCCTGTCTTCGGTGCTGCCGCCGGAATACCGGAAGCAAAAGGTCCTTCTGGCCGCACTGAACAGGGCGGCTGAGGAGTGCCGGAGGGGCGGAGACATCCTGCTGGACGGCGATCTGGAGACCCGTCTGCACCGGCTGGTCGATCGGCAGAATTTCTGGCTGGAGGAGAACGCCGCCGTCTTCCCCCTGCCCCAGTGTGCCGCCGCCCCCGCGGCGGAGGGCTGCCCCGTACTGCGCATCCCGCTGCCGCCCCCCGGCGGGGCGTCATAGCACGTTGTCCAAGGTGGCGGCCTCTTTATCGCTGAGCAGTCCCAGCTGCACGATCAGATCCGCGTTGGCCGCGGCGTACTGCACCCGATCCCGGCCGGACAGGAACTGCTCCACCTGCCGGAAGGCGCGCAGGATCTGGTCGGCGTCCTCGTGGCGCATCACGATATGCAGATACAGGGAGTTGTTCTGCCAGCGCCGGAAGGCCTCCTCCGTGACTTCCGCCGCCCCGTCCCAGTTCTCCTGCGCCGCCAGCGCCCGGGCGCGCTCCAGCTCCTCCGCCGTCCGGGCGGTCAGACGGCGGGCATACCACCCGTTGGTCAGGGACAGGCCCAGAAGCAGCAGCAGGATGCCGCAGGCCGCGTACAGGCGCTTCATTTTCTCCCCTCCTTCTTTACCACCACCACCGTGCCCAGCAGGTCCACTGTCATCAGGAACACCTCGGACTGCCGGCGCAGTCCGTGCTCGGCCAGCCGCTTGTCCAGCCAGCTCCGGTCATACCCCCGCAGCTTCAGATTGTCCTCCAGAAGCCGTCCGTCGCTGATCACCGGCAGGGGCAGGCCGGGCTCCTGCGGCGCAAGACCGAGGCTCTGGGCAGTGGGGGGCTTTTGGGATGCGTAGGGCAGGACGGACAGCCGCCCGTTGGTCTCTAAAATGGCGAAGTGGACGGCGGACAGGTCGCCGTAGCCCTGTCCGCGCAGCTCCTCCATCAGCTCGTCCGCCGTCAGGCGGTTGCGGGCCATCTCCCGCTGGTCCAGCTTTCCGTTGGCGACGATCACCGACGGCCGGCCGCACAGCACCGCCCGCAGCCCCGGACTTTTCATAGTGAGCACGGAGATCACCATGGTCAGGGAGAGCAGCGTCAGAATAGGCACCACGCCGGACAGCAGGGGGATGCCGTAGTCCTGCATGGGCACCGAGGCCAGGTCGGCGATGATCAGGGACAGGACAAGCTCCGATGGCTCCAGCTCCCCCACCTGGCGCTTGCCCATCAGCCGGATGCCGGCGATGATGATGGCGTATAGGATCACTGTGCGGGCAAATCCCGTGAACATGGGCGGCCACCTCCTGTCCCTTCAGTTTCTCCGGACAGCCGGGGAATATCCCGCAAAGTGCCCAAATTTTTCTGACGGCTGCCGTGAGATCATGGCGGGGGAAAACTTGCAATCCCGCCCAGATCTTGCTACAATAGAAAAAACTGGCGGATGTTCCCCTGATCGTGCGAAGGGGCAGAAAAGATCCGGACCCGCCCCTGTGTCCGAAACGGACTTGCAGCAGCGGATCCGGAAATAAAAAATCCACACCCAAGGTGTGGTCAAGCCTTCAGAACGTCACCGTTCGCTGGGGATCAGACGCTTCTCTTCGTAGAGCAGGTCTTCCAGGTCAGCCAGTTCGCTCCAGCGGAGCTCCATATCCATGCACATTCCTCCTTTCCTTGAATCTGGTTTCATTATATCAGATCAGGGAAAATCTGCAAGAGCGAAAACCACCGAAATTCACAAAGAGTTTCATACTATTTTTATGGGAAATGAGGAAGAACTAATGGCGCATCAAACTGTGATCGTTCTGGACTTTGGCGGCCAGTACAACCAGCTCATCGCCCGGCGGGTGCGTGAGTGCGGCGTGTACTGCGAGGTAAAGCCCTACACCACCCCCCTGGATCAGCTGAAAGCCATGGAGCCCATCGGCATCATCTTCACCGGCGGCCCCAACTCCGTGTATCTGGAGACCTCCCCCCACGTGGATCCCGAGATCTTCACCTGGGGCGTGCCCATCCTGGGCATCTGCTACGGCTGCCAGCTCATGGCCCACGGCCTGGGCGGAAGGGTGACCGAGGCCCAGGACGACTCCGCCCGGGAGTACGGCAAGACGGAGACATATTATGACAACTCCTGCAAGCTGTTCCGCGGGCTTCCTGCACAGGGCGTCTCCTGGATGAGCCACGGCGACTATATGGCCAAAGTGCCCGAGGGCTTTGCCCTGACGGCCCGCTCCGACGCCTGCCCCAATGTGGCCATCGCCGATGAGAGCCGGGGCTTCTACGGCGTGCAGTTCCACCCGGAGGTCAACCACACGGAGAACGGTATCCGCATGATCCGCAACTTCCTGTACGAGGTGTGCGGCGCCGTAGGCGACTGGACCATGGGCGACTATAAGAATACCGCCATCGCCGCTGTGCGGGAAAAGGTAGGCAGCGGCAAGGTGCTGCTGGCCCTGTCCGGCGGCGTGGACTCCTCCGTGGTGGCCGCTCTGCTGGCCGAGGCTGTGGGCAAGCAGCTGACCTGCGTGTTCGTGGATCACGGCCTGATGCGCTTGAACGAGGGGGACGAGGTGGAGGCCGCCTTCTCCAAGTGGGACATCAACTTTATCCGGGTGGACGCCGAGACCCGCTATCTGGCCAAGCTGGCCGGTGTGACCGAGCCGGAGCGCAAGCGCAAGATCATCGGTGAGGAGTTCATCCGCGTTTTTGAGGAAGAGGCCAAGAAGGTGGGCAAGGTGGACTTCCTGGCCCAGGGCACCATCTATCCCGACGTGATCGAGTCCGGCGCCGGCGATGCCGCCGTGATCAAGAGCCACCACAACGTGGGCGGCCTGCCGGAGCACGTGGACTTCAAGGAGATCATCGAGCCCCTGCGCCTGCTGTTCAAGGACGAGGTGCGCCAGCTGGGCCGTGAGCTGGGCCTGCCCGAGTATCTGGTCTCCCGTCAGCCCTTCCCCGGCCCCGGCCTTGCCATCCGCATCATCGGCGACATCACCAAGGACAAGGCCGATACCCTACGCCAGGCGGACTTCATCTTCCGGGATGAGATCGCCAAGGCCGGCGAGGACAAGAACCTGAACCAGTATTTTGCCGTGCTGACCAACACCCGTTCCGTAGGCGTCATGGGTGACGAGCGCACCTACGACTATACTCTGGCCCTCCGCGCCGTCACCACCAGCGACTTCATGACCGCTGACTGGGCCCGCATCCCCTATGATGTGCTGGACCGTATCTCTACCCGCATCGTCAACGAGGTCAAGGGCATCAACCGCATCTGCTACGATATTACTTCCAAGCCCCCGGCAACGATCGAGTGGGAATGAGCTGATACGGATCTCCAAGTCCCGAAAAGTGTTCCACGCTTTTCGGGACTTTTTATATCCCACCTCAGAAGATACCATTGACTGGGCCCGCTTTTTATAGTATAATCATTATACATCATTTACTATATATTGAATCAAGGAGAAATGTGATCAAACTTGAAAAAAGAAAATGCTCTGTTGGAGACAACACTATCCATCGCTGAGAGAGGGTACGGGGAGGCGTACCGTTTTCTGCTGGACGCCTACGAACAGGCTCCTCAGGCTTGCGGGCCGCAGACCCTGTACTTCCTGGCCTGTCTGGCTGGCGGAGGTGACCAGCCGGAGGCGGCCCTGGGCTGGCTGAGAAAAGCCATCGCAGACAACGGCTGGTGGTACCGCCCGGAGGTGCTGGAGGACGACGACCTGGCGCCGCTGGACCGCGATCCTGAATTCCGCTCTCTGAAGGCCCTTTCGGACGCGCGCTACGCGGACGCGGTCTCCGCATCGAAGGCGCTGTTTTCCTGGAAAAAGAAAACGGCCGGTCATCTGTTCCTGGCCGTTCACGGAAACACCCAGAACGGGCAGACGGCGCGGGAGGATTGGGCGCCGGTATTTGCGGGAGACGGCCAGTGGCAGATCGAGACCGTACAGAGCGCCGAGCCGGACGGGTACGGAACGTACCGGTGGAGCTATGATATGACCTCCTTCCTGCCGGTGGCGGATGCCCTGGCGCAGGTGGAGAACGCGGGCTATGAGGCGATCGTCTGCGGCGGTTTTTCCGCCGGCTGCGACATGCTCCTGCGCGCGATAGCCTTTACGCCGGCCCGCTGCGATCTGCTGATCCTGCAAAGTCCGTGGATCCCCGTGCTGGAAGATTACGCGGAGGCTCTGGTCCACGCGCTCCAGCAAAAGAAGATCTCCCTTCGGATCCTCTGCGGCTCCGAGGATGAGGACTGCCTTCCCATGGCAAGACAACTATATGCCGCGGCAGAGCAGGCGGGCATCGACGGAAAGTTCACCGTCCAGGAAAACAGCCGCCATCAATTCCCCGCCCGGCTGTACAGGTCCCATGATCTATGGTGAACGGAGAAACGGGGATGGATGAACGGCGCGCACGAGTGATCTCCCAGGAAAAAGGGAGCTATAGGATCAGCAGCGGGGCCGATATGAAGGCGGCAGCCGTCTCCGGGAAATACCGGTATGAGGCGGTCACCGTTTCCGACTATCCCGCCGTGGGCGACTATGTCCTCGCCCAGTGGCCGGAGGATGACGCCCCCGCGGTCATACGCAGCCTTTTCCCTCGAAAAAGCTGCTTTATCCGGCGGGCCGCCGGCAGCGCAAAGCAGGAGCAGGTGGTCGCCGCGAACATCGACACCGTCTTTATCTGCATGTCCCTCAACCAGAACTATGATCTCCGCCGTCTGGAGCGCTACCTCTCCATCGCCTATGACAGCGGCGCCGCACCTGTGGTGGTCCTTACCAAGGCGGATCTCTGCCGGGATGTGGACAGCAGAGTGTCGGAGGTGCGGGGCGCAGCCCCCGGCGTGGACATTCTGGCGGTGTCGTCGCTGAACGGCGATCTCGGTGCGGTGACGCGGTACATCCTCCCCGGCCGGACGGTGGCCTTTCTCGGCTCCTCCGGCGTCGGGAGATCCACGCTGATTAACCAGCTGACCGGGACCCACAGCCTTGCTACTGGAACGGTCGGCGCCGCGGACAAGGGGCGGCATACCACCACCCACCGGGAGCTGATCACCCTTTCCAACGGCGCGTTTCTGATCGACACCCCCGGCATGCGGGAACTGGGCATGTGGGACAGCGGCGGCGGCATCGATGCGGCCTTTCGGGATGCAGAGGGGCTGGCCCGCACATGCCGCTTTTCAAACTGCACCCACACCTCAGAGCCCGGCTGCGCTATTCAGCAGGCGCTGGCGGACGGCACGCTGGACGCCGCCAGATGGCGATCCTTTCGGAAACTGAAGCTGGAGGACCGGTCCGCGGCCGATAACAGCCGCTATCAGGCGGCCAAACGCGAACGGGCCAGAGCGTGCAGGAAAAGGCATTCATGAAAGCAGGCCCTCAAGAGGACAAAATACAGCAAGCGGCCCCGTCTCAAGGCTGAGACGGGGCCGCTTGCTTACTTTCCCGCCGGGAACTCCTGCCCCAGAAGGGTGACAGAGCGCACCTGATCCGGGTCGGTGATGTCGGCCAGGCGGCAGATCACCCGCCCCTGGGCAAACAAGCCCCACGCAGCGTTCGTCCAGAGCGCTTCAAAATGCGGCTGGTGGCCGTATTCCCTGAGGTGTATGCTCTATGACAAAATGCGGCCCATCCGCTTTGCGGATGGGCCGCATTTTTCCACACTATTCTTCTTCCCGTTCCATGCCCAGAACGTCGTAGTACTCATCCGACCAGCGGATGGACGACGGGTCGAAGGCCGCCTGGAGGGCTTTGACCTCAACAAAGGGTTCTCGTGCTGTCAAGGCAAATCCCTTTTCGATCCTTGTCAATGTTTCCTTTTTCCGGGCTGTGCGTTCCTCCCAGCCGGGATAGCGGGCGCTCTCGTCCTCTCGCAGCAGATCATGGTACTGCTGCTTACTCATCCAGCTGATCTGGCTGAGCACATTGGCGTCCTTGCAGAACAGCAGGTAGCTGAGAAAGGTACGGAGATCCTCCGCCACAGGCAGGACATAGGCGGGGCTCATCATGGAGGGGTCCACGC
>CAKUHX010000057.1 GCA_934659475.1 uncultured Oscillospiraceae bacterium | reverse complement strand
GCCCGGGGGGCAGGGCCAGCCGGGCCGCCAATGGGGCCCGGCATACCGCAGAAGTTCCCGCAGCGGCGTGAGCCGCAAGGGAACAGCGGACGGGGAGCCCCCCCGGATGGGGGGGCGGGGCCCCGCCCGCTGCCATGCGCCGCAGCGCTCTACTTGATATAGGGACGTTATTCCATCAGCCAAGGGCATCATGACCGGGAAAAAGCGCCTGTCCGAGGTCAGCTATACGGGCCGGGTCAAGGTATATCCGGATGGCTCCCGTGACATTCTTGTGTGCTCTAAGGCCGTCTTTCGCATGGGGGGGTGGGAGGATACCACCCCCCGGCGCAAAGAGCGCAGGAAGGCCCCGGAGGTGGCCGCAGACGATGCCCGGGCCATGCGCCGGGCAAGGGCACAGGTGCGGGAGCTGGCGCTGTGCAATCACTTCACCCAGTTCGTGACCCTGACGCTGGACGCTGCGCAGGTGGACCGCTACGACATGGCAGCCATCACCCGGAAGCTGAACGCATGGCTGTCCAATCAGGTGCAGCGGCGGGGGCGGCGGTACGTCCGTGTGCCGGAGCGGCACAAGGATGGAGCCGTGCATTTCCACGGCTTCTTCAACGATGCGCTGGAGCGCAGCGACAGCGGCACCATGATTCCCCCGGAGGGTGGCCGCCCACGGCGGCCCCGGAGCCGGGCTCAGGCGGCCCAATGGGCCGCCGAGGGCTGGCGAACGGTGTGGAATCTGCCGGGGTGGAGCCTTGGCTTCACCACGGCCCTTGACCTCGTGGGGGAATACCCCCGGGCGGTGTCCTATGTGTGCAAGTACATCGGCAAGCAGGGGGAGAAGCCCGGGGGGCGCTGGTACTATTCCGGGGGCGAGCTGGCCCGCCCGGAGGTCACCTATGCCGACCTTGACTTCTATCAGGTGGCAGCCCAAGAGGGGGCCTACGTATTCCAAGTCTGGGAGGCCGGGGCCGCCTTTGCGGCGGTGCACGAGCCCGGAGAAGGGGGGATTTGACTTTTTTCGGAAAGTAACATGAAGGGGGCCCGGCCCACGGGCCCAAGGCTTTGGAGAAACAGAGGGAGGAAAAGTGAATGGCATCTGATGAAATCGTGACGATCCTTCGGCGGGGGTTCATGGAGGCATACAAAGAGGCCGCCGACGCAGCCAGCCGGGCAGGGCGTTACAAGACGGCAGCGGTGCTTTACAGCCGCTATTTCGACACTGTCGACCTGCTGCTGCGGGATGGCGGGCCCTTTGGAGGTGATGAGGAATGACCACGGAATATCTGCTGGAACGGGAGATGGACCACGTGCTCGCGGCCCTCACCCCGTCAAATCGGCTGGTCTGCGAGGTCTGTTTACACACCGGGCTGCGGGTGGGCGACGTGGTGGCCCTTGAGACGCAGCGGATCGGGCGGCAGTTCTGGGTGGTGGAAGCCAAGACCAAGAAGCGCCGGAGAGTGAACCTGCCCGGGGTGCTGCTGCGGCAGCTGCTGGCACAGGCGGGGCCGGTCTGGGTGTTCCCTGGGCGCGACCCGGCGAAGCACCGCACCCGTCAAGCGGTATGGGCCGATGTGAAGCGGGCGGCTAAGGCGTTCCGCATCAAGCAGAACGTGGCCCCGCACAGCTTTCGCAAGGTCTACGCCGTGGAGCTGCTGCGCCGCTGCGGGGACGTGAAGCGGGTTCAGCGGGCGCTGAATCACTCGGACTGCGCCACGACGATGATTTACGTCATGGCGGCGGAGCTGCTGTCGGCAAAACGACGAAAGTCAACAAGCCGGATTGACACGCCCCCGAAAGGCGTGTAAACTGGAGGCACTCTATCGGAAGGGAGGATGGCTGGAAGACGTCGCCCCCCAAGTCCAACAAAACCGGTATTTTGTTGACTTCTACGTGATGAGCCGCCCGGAGGGCGGCAATGAATTTGGAACATGAAGTCAACAAAATAAAAATTTTGTTGACTTGAGTGGAGACTTTGTCCCTGTCCGAAGGCTTTATGGACTATCACACGGAAGCACCGGCTGTCATTCGTGATTTTCTGGTCTATCACGAGACGATCCAGGCGCACTCCAAGCACACTGTCGACGAATATTACCTTGACCTACGTAATTTCTTCCGATATTTGAAGCTCAGCAGACGGATGGTCCCGGCTGATACGCCTTTGGACGGGATCTCCATTCAGGACGTCGACCTGGAGCTTGTCCGCTCCGTCAAGCTGTCGGACGTCTACGCCTACATGAGTTATCTGTCCCGTGACCGCGCCATCCATCCCGGCAGCTCCGATGAGCACTATGGCCTGAATGCAGCTTCACGAGCCAGAAAAGTTGCGACTATCCGCTCTTTTTACAAGTATCTCGCCAACAAGGCCAAGCTGATCCCGGATAACCCCATGCAGGATCTGGATTCCCCCCGGCTGAAAAAGTCTCTGCCACGTTACCTGGATCTGGAAGAAAGCCTGGAACTTCTGGACAGTGTGGACGGAGCCAACCAGACCCGGGACTACTGCATCCTCACCCTGTTCCTCAACTGCGGCCTTCGGATCTCTGAGCTGGTGGGCTTGAATGTAACGGATGTTCGAGACGACCAGCTGCGCGTGCTCGGCAAGGGTAATAAGGAGCGCATCCTCTTTTTGAACAGTGCCTGCCAGAAGGCCATACAGGATTGGCTGACTGAGCGGAATATGATCTCTTTGAACGGAGAAAAGGCGCTTTTTGTCTCTCCCACCCGCCGCAAGCGGCTGTCTACGGCAGCAGTCCATAAGCTGGTAAAGAAGCACCTGGCCCAGGCTGGACTGGACAGCAGTCAGTACTCCTCCCACAAGCTGCGCCACACCGCCGCCACCTTGATGCTGCAAAACGGCGTGGACGTGCGCACCCTTCAGGAGGTCCTGGGTCAGGACCATGTGAACACCACACTGATCTAAACCCATGTGGACAACGAGGATCTGCGCACTGCGGCCCGCGCCAACCCGCTGGCCTCCGTCAGAAAAAAAACAAAGCCAAAAGAGACGTAAAAGATTGACCCCGCGTCCGGCAGCAGCCGGACGCGGGGTTTTGCAGTTTTTCCCGCTGCGCGCATAGAATGGACTGAACGACTCGCGTTTCGGGCTCTACTCATTGGCAGGTCCGAAAAATCGATCTCCAGGAGGTACATCTTATGCCGATCATCTATCTTTCTCCCTCCACTCAGGAAAACAACTATTATGTCAACGGCGGCACAGAAGAGGAATACATGAATCTGCTGGCGGATAAAATGGTCCCCTATTTGGACGCCTCCGGCATCCGCTATGTGCGCAACACCCCCAGCATGACGGCGGCCTCGTCCATCGCCGCTTCCAATTCAGGGAACTACGATCTGCACCTGGCCCTGCACTCCAACGCCGCCCCCATCTACGGCTCGGCCCGCGGCTCTATCGCCTTCTACTACCCGGGCTCTGCCCAGGGCAAACGCGCCGCGCAGATCATCGCCGACGGACTGAAGGCCATCTACCCCCTGCCCGATCTGGTGCGGGCAGAGGCCACAACAGCCATCGGCGAGGTGCGCCGCACCAGAGCCCCTTCCGTCCTTCTGGAACTGGCTTTTCACGACAACGCTGCCGACGCCCAGTGGATCAAGGATAATTTGGACGCCGTGGCCCGGAACTTGGTGCTGTCTCTTACCGAATACTTCGGGATCCCCTTCTTTGAACGGGAAGGCTCCAGCTCCGGCACGGTGGACGTAGACTGGGGCGCGCTGAATCTCCGCGCCCGGCCAGAGCTGAGCGCACCCATCCTGGCGCAGATCCCGGACGGCACTTCCCTGCCTCTGATCAACCGCTATCAGGACTGGTATCTCACCGAGTACCGCGGCACCACGGGATATGTCAATGCCCGCTACCTGTCTGTAGATTGAGGGCGCGCCATGGAGATCCATATCGTTCGCCCCGGTGACACCCTGTACAAGATCGCACGGGAGTACGGCGTGCCCATGTCCCAGCTTCTTCGGGACAACGGTATTCCCGACCCCGCCCGGCTGTCTGTAGGCCAGGCCATCGTTGTCCAGTTTCCGGAAAAGATCTACACCGTCCGTCCCGGCGACACCCTTTCTTCCATCGCCCGCAGCAGCGGACTTTCCCTGCGTCAGCTGCTGCGGAACAACTTCGGCCTGAGCACCCGGGATGAGCTGTATCCCGGCGAGACCCTTGTCCTGTCCTACCGACAGAGCAAGCTTGGCAGCCTCTCTGTAAACGCCTACGCCTATCCCTACATCGACCAAGCGCTGCTGCATGAAGCCCTCCCCTATCTCTCTGACCTCTCCCCTTTCACCTACGGCCTGCGGCCCCAAGGCGGACTGGTACAACTGGAGGATGGCGCCCTGCTCCGCGCGGCCATGTCCTTTGGCGTGCGCCCTCTCCTCCACCTGTCCACTTTAACAGAGACGGGCGGATTCTCCAGCGACTTGGCGCACACGGTGCTCAACGACCCCGCCGCGCAGCAGCGCACGATACAGGAGTTGCTGACCACCATCCGTGAAAAGGGCTACGGCGGGCTGGACGTGGACTTTGAGTATCTCAATGGCCAGGACGCCCTCCCCTACGCCCGGTTCATCGGCCAGCTGCACAGTCTGCTCTCCCCCATGGGCATGCCGGTCCTAACTGCCCTGGCCCCCAAAACCTTTGCCGCACAGCCGGGCACACTCTATGAGGGCCATGATTACGCCCTGCTTGGGCAGGCCACAGACGGCGTGCTGCTGATGACCTATGAATGGGGCTACACCTACGGTCCGCCCATGGCGGTGGCACCTATTCGGAATGTGCGCCAGGTGGTGGAATACGCCTTGACGGAGATCCCGCCGGAGAAGATCTGGCTGGGCGTCCCCACCTACGGCTATGACTGGACCCTGCCCTACGAAAAGGGCAGCCGGGCCACCTCGCTGTCCGATCCCCGCGCCCTGGAGCTGGCAGTATCCTACCGAACTGCGATCCGCTACGACGAGACGGCCCAGGCCCCCTGGTTCCCCTACACCGATGAAAACGGCCGTCAGCACGAAGTGTGGTTCGAGGATGCCCGCAGCATCCGGGCCAAACTGGCTCTCACCGCAGAATATGACCTGTCCGGCGTGGGCTACTGGAACCTGATGCGTCCCTTTGCCCAAAACTGGGTGGTCTTGAACGCCCTGTACCACATCAAAGATGCCCCGGCCCTATAACGCCGCAGATCTCCTCTGGATTTTCCCGGGAAATTGCGGTAGAATAGTGCGTGCCCCTCGCACAAATGATTCAAGGAGTGTGTTTCTCATGTCTATTCCCATTGGCACCAAGGGCCGGGCTGACTGTCTGGTCACAAACGATAACACTGCCGCTGCTGCCGGCTCCGGAACGCTGCCGGTTTTCGCTACCCCCTGGATGGCCGCCCTGATGGAGCAGGCCGCACAGACCTCGCTCCAGCCCTATTTGAACGAGGGCGAAAGCTCGGTGGGCACCCGCCTGTCCATCGACCACCTGTCTGCTACCCCCGTGGGCCTGAAGGTCTGGGCTGAGAGCGAGGTCACCGCCGTAGACGGACGCAAGATCTGTCTGGATGTGGCTGCCTATGACGAGGCTGGCCTGATCGGCAAGGGCACCCATGAGCGCTTTATCATCGCCGCGGAACGCTTTTTAGCAAAGGCCGAGGCCAAAAAGGGGGACTGAACATGTCGATCCAGCGCGCGAGAGACTACTTCCGTCCCCTGGGGCGGGAGCAGGATATTCTGGAATTCCCCATTTCCAGCGCCACAGTGGAGCTGGCGGCCCAGGCCGCGGGGGTCATCCCCGCCCGCATTGCCAAGACCCTTTCCTTTTTGGTGAACGACAGCTGTATCCTCATCGTCACTGCCGGTGACGCCAAGATCGACAACAGCAAATACAAGGGCTTTTTCCATACAAAAGCGAAGATGCTGCCGCCGGAGCTGGTCGCCCAGCTGACCGGCCACGCAGTGGGCGGTGTCTGCCCCTTTGCCAACCCAGACGGGGTAAAGACCTATCTGGACGTCTCATTAAAGCGGTTCGACACCGTATTCCCCGCCGCTGGCAGCTCCAACTCCGCCATTGAGCTCACCTGCAGTGAACTGGAGGAATATTCCCGCGCGCTGGCCTGGATCGATGTATGCAAGGGTTGGGAGTAACTTGATCGCTTCTTTGTTTCCAGTAATTATCAAGTGTTTTTACTTTGCATCGATAGTACTTGACGATCGTGATCTTTTCTCAAAATAAAACGGCTGCCGAGTTATTTCGGCAGCCGTTTTTCTGTAATGCGATTTCACTTTACGCTCTTGGGTGTGCCTTTCGGTAGACGCTTTTCAGCTCCTGATCGACCAGCTTGGAGTACACCTGTGTGGACGAGATGTCCGCATGCCCCAGCATCTCCTGAATGGAATGCAGATCGGCCCCGTTTTCCAACAGGTGGGCCGCAAAGGAGTGGCGCAGCGTATGGGGCGTGATGTCTTTGTGGATCCCCGCCTTCTCCTGATAGAACTTGATCAGTTTCCAAAAGCCCTGGCGGCTCATCCGTTCACCGGACATATTTACAAAAAGCGCCTCTTCTCCCGGGTCATCGATCAGCTGGGGCCGCACTGTGTTCAGATACTCGTTCAGCGCCCGGATGGCAGCCGGATACAGGGGGATCACCCTCGCTTTCCCCTTGCTCTCGCAGCGCAACACGCCCCCCGGAAGATTCAGGTCGCTCACATTCAGGTCGATCAGCTCGCTCACCCGGATGCCCGTGGCATACAGCAGTTCCAGCATGGCCCGGTCCCTGTAGCCCTTCAGGTCGGTACACTCGGGCTGGTCCAGAAACAGCTCGACCTCCTTGCTGGTCAGGACCTGAGGCAGCTTGCGCTCTACCTTCACCGGGGATACCCCCTTCGTTGGATCCCGGTCACATACGCCTATGTCCATCAGACAGCGGTAAAAGCAGCGGATCGAGGCCACGGAGCGCGTCACAGTGGCCGCGGACTTGCCCCGGCGGATCAGGCTGTGAACATACTCCTGGATGTCCTCCGTCTCTACTTCCTCCATGCGCCGTCCCTGCTGCGCCATGGCCGCTTCAAACTGGGCGGCGTCCCGCAAATAGGAACTGACCGTGTTGGCCGAGGAGCGTTTTTCAGTTTTTAAATAGTCCTCAAAGGTACACATCAGGTCAGACACACAAACAACTCCCAAGACAGATCGCTGGAATGATACCCCAAACTCGCAGCTTCAGCGCTCACCACAAAAGCCACCCCACCAGATGAGCCAGCAGCCTGGGCACCACAGCATACTCGACCAGAGCACACAAGATCATCACGCCGCAGCCCACAAGCACCCGCAGCCAGTACGACCGGGAAAAGACGGCCTCTCCACCGCTCCCTCCCAACACACAGCGCCGCAGAAGAGCCGCCGCACTGCCCACGCTCTGGCAGCCCAGCCAAAGCATGACTGGCGCCCACAGCAGGGCGGGCAGCCCGAAAAGGACTGCTGCAGCCACGGCCCCGCCTCTGACCGCTCTGCAAAAGCAGGCACAGCCATAGCAGAGAAGAAATCCCTGTGCGCCGCACACAGCGGACACTCCCACCAGGCCCAGACCGGTCAGGCCGCACACCGTGACCGCCAGCCACAGCAACACACGGCTGCGCAGGATCGGGCCCAATTCAAGGGTCAGCTCCCTGGTCTGCAGCAGACGCAGATAGTCCGCCAAATAGGAGGCAACGGCCCCTTCTCCCGGCTCAGACAGTTGGGCGGCATAGAGACAGCCCGCCAGCCCCCCCAGCAGGAACACCACCGCCAGAGCAAGGGGACACAGCCAGCCCCACAGCCCGTCCGATCTCTTTTTCATCAGCTTGCCCATGGCTGTCACCTCCCGGTAGACAGCCTATGTAACGGGACAAAAAAATAGACTTCCGGCAGTCCAAAAGCCTCTTTAAGTTAACTATACCATTTTCCTGAGACTTATCAAGGCTTTAAGGCCATTTTTTTGATTTTCGTCAATTCCCTCAATACTTTATGTCAACGATATTATGTAAATCAAAGCAACTATATACAGCCATCTGCGGTCCGCTCCACGAAATATGGTCCGCCTCCCCTGCCGCCGTCCAAGATATGGCGGTTTCGGGCGCATTGCAGCCTCATCCGCATATTACGTTTTGTATAATTACATTCTGTATACCCTGTGTGGCTGGCCAGGCGTCCGTCAGCGCCGCCGTCCACCTCCGCCCCAGTGCCCCGGCAGACTGGCCAGAGCCCCGCCGCCGCAGCAGGCCAACAGCAGCCCTATCCCCCCATTTTCCAGCGACGCATCCGCATCGATCATCAGCCCCGCCAGCAGCAGGATAAGGAACATGGCCGCCCCAGCGCACAGCCCCACAGGCAGCCGTTGCCCCGGCATCCCCCGCACCGCAGTCAGGGCGGCGCAGATCCCACCCATCAGGGCACACACCGGCACGACGCCCCCCATCGCGCGCTCCCCCACCGCGCCGGCAGAAATACACACGGAGCACACCAACAGGAGCAGCACACAGACCAGTGCCCCTGCTCCACCCCCGGCCATGATACGCAAAACGACAGCCGCCCCCTTGCCCGAAGGCCTTTCTCCCCGCTTCACACGTTTGCCCATAAAAATACCCTCCCCGCAGGATCATCTGTAACGATCCTATGCCGGGAGGGCGGTTTTCATGTATGGCCTCTGCTGGCGCAGAGGTATAGGACTGGTCTGGAGCTCACTTCTTCTCCGTATCGGGGTCGATCTTGCCGGAGATGGCGGACTTCAGGAACTCGATGCGCACGCGGTCGGCGCCGCTCTCGATGACGATGGTGTTCTCCTTCACCGCGCAGATCGTGCCGGTGATGCCGCCGATGGTGGTGATATTGTCGCCCACGGCCAGGGAGTTCCTCATCTCCTGCTCACTCTTTTTCCGCTTGTTTTCCGGCCGGATCAGGAAAAAGTACATAAAGGCCAGCATCAGGACGATCATAATTAAGCTCTGATAATTCAAGGTGGTTCCCTCCAGTTTATAAAATCAAACGCGCTTTTGTTATTATACCGATCCTTGTCCCTCTTTGCAAGGGGTTTCGCCGAAATCGGCGGTGTTTTCTTGTCTGGGCCGCTCCAGCACCCCGGAATACCGGACCTGGAAGGCATCGAACGTCCCCCCGTCCAGGGACTGACGGATGCGCAGCATCAGAGTATTGTAGAAATAAAGGTTGTGCATCACCGCCAGACGCATGGCCAGCATCTCCCCCGCCGCCAGCAGGTGCCGGAGATAGGCCCGGGAGAAGGAGCGGCAGGCGGGGCACTGGCACTCCGGGTCGATGGGCCTGGGGTCAGTCTTATATTTCTCGTTCTTGATATTGATCGTGCCGCCCCAGGTGTACAGCTTGCCGTGGCGGGCGTTTCGGGCGGGCATGACACAGTCGAAGAAGTCCACCCCCCGGGCCACCCCCTCGATGATGTTGCTGGGGGTGCCCACCCCCATAAGGTAGCGG
>CAKUHX010000056.1 GCA_934659475.1 uncultured Oscillospiraceae bacterium | reverse complement strand
TCTTCCTTTATCAGACTTCCTACACTTGAAAAGTGCGAACATAAAAATAGTTTCATCAATATTCTCCTTTATAAATACCGATTTGCAGGTCTTTTCGGCTCCATATTATCATATGGCCGGATAAACTGCAAGAACAGCCACAGCAGTTTGCACTGCTGTGGCTGTTCGCTGCCTTATGAACACCGGCCATTCCAGACGGGAGATTATTTATGGAGAAAGATCGTTACTGCTCCAGCTGCTCCAGAGCGGCCAGCTTCAGGCAGCAGCAGAACACGGCGATGGCCTGCTTCAGCTCCTCCACCGGGGGGAGGGAGGGGGCGATGCGGATGTTGCTGTCCTGGGGGTCCTTGCCGTAGGGGAAGGTGGCTCCGGCACCGGTCATGACCACGCCGGCCTGCTTGCACAGCTCCAAGGTGCGGCGGGCCAGGCCGGGGGCGGTGTTCAGGGAGATGAAGTAGCCGCCGGTGGGCCGGTGCCAGCTGGCGATGCCCAGGGGGGCGATCTCGGCGTCCAGGGCGGACAGCACTGCCTCGAACTTGGGCTTGAGGATGGCGGCGTGGCGTCCCATCAGGGCAAGGGTGTTCTCCCGGTCCTTCAGATAGCGCACATGGCGCAGCTGGTTGACCTTATCGAAGCTGATGACCTGGATGTCCAGCAGCTTCTTCATATACTCCATGTTGGCGGTGCTGCACGCGAAGCAGGCCACACCGGCCCCGGGCAGGGTGATCTTAGAGGTGGAGGCAAACTCAAAGGGCATATCGGCGTTGCCATGCTCCTCGCACAGGCTGAGGATGTCGGGGAAGGGGACGAAGGGTCCGTCGAACTCATGGATGCAGTAGGCGTTGTCCCACATGAGCAGGAAGTCGGGAGCGGCGGGCTTCATGGCGGCGATGCGGCGGACGGTCTCCTCCGAGTAGATGATGCCGTCGGGGTTGGAGTATTTGGGCACGTTCCACATGCCCTTTACCGCCGGGTCCTGAATGAGCCGCTCCACCTCGTCCATATCGGGGCCGCTCTCCGTCATGGGCACGGCGATCAGCTCAAAGCCGAAGGACTGGGTGACCTTAAAGTGGCGGTCATACCCGGGGGCGGGGCACAGCCACTTGACCTTCTCCTCCCTGCACCAGGGGCGGGGGGAGTGGAGCAGACCGTGGGTGTACGCCTTGGAGATGGTGTCGTACATCAGCTGGAGGCTGGCATTGCCCCCCACGAACACCTGCTCGGGCTTGCAGCCCAGAATGTCCGCAAACAGCCTTTTGGCGCTGGGCAGGCCGGCCAGCTCGCCGTAGTTGCGGCAGTCGATGCCGTCCTCCATGCACTCCTCGGGACGGCTGAGCACCGTCAGCAGGTCGGATACCATGTCCAGCTGGGCCTTGCCGGGCTTGCCCCGGGCCATGTTCAGGGTCAGGCTCTTGGCCTTCCAGCCCTCATACTCCGCCAGCACGCGGTCATGCTCTTCCCTGCGCTGCTGGGCGCTCATCGACTTGTACTCCATAGAAGGTTCCCGCCTTTCTTATGATATTCAAAGTCAGACAGGGGCACGCCCCCTGTTTTCACCGTGATTATACCATGGGGGCAGACGGCGGCGCAAGCGGAACTTGCCCATTCTCTTACGGCTTCCCACGTTCTTGTCCGTATAGTAAAGACGCATTTTCATTTTTATCCCCGCTCCAGCGACATATTTCCCGTTTTTGCAAGTTCATCCCTTCCGTCTTTCATAAAACGCACAAAAGCCCCGCCCATTGGGCGGAGCTTTTGTCACCTTGCCAGAATATTTTACTTTTTCAGTCCCTCGGCCCAGACGGCGTACTTCTCCGTCTTTTCCCGGCACTCCTCCATGGATCTGCCGCTGGCCAGGATATACACCTTCACCTTGGGCTCGGTGCCGGAAGGGCGCACCAGAATGGTAGTGCCGTCGGCCAGCTGGAAGCGCAGCACGTTGGAGCCGGACAGCTCCATCTTGCTCTTTTCCCCGGTGGCGCAGTCCACGACGGAGCCGTCGGAGTAGTCCTTGCGCACGGCCACGGGGGTGCCTGCGATCTGGGCAGGGGGGTCCTTGCGCAGGCCGTCCATGAGAGCGGCCATCTTCCGCAGGCCGTCCAGGCCGGGCATGACCAGATTCAGGGTGCGTTCGGCGTAGTCGCCGTACTTCTTGTACAGGGCCTGGAGGGCGTCATACAGGGTCATGCCCTGATCGTAGTACCATGCGGCCATCTCCGTCAGCACCAGAGCGGCGGTGACGGCATCCTTGTCCCGGACGTAGTCGCCCATCATATAGCCGTAGGACTCCTCATAGGAGAAGATGACCTTGCCCTCCCCCGCGGCCTCCAGGGCGTTCTTCTTTTCCGCCATGAACTTGAAGCCGGTGAAGGTGTCGAAGCACTCCACGCCGTTGGTCTCGGCCACCTTGCGGGCCATCTCGGTGGTGACGATGGTCTTCAGGGCCACAGGGTGCCGGGGCAGCCTGCCGGAGCGCTTCATGGCGCCGATGAGGTAGTCCAGCAGCAGCACGCCGGTCTGGTTGCCGGTGACGGGGATGAACTTGCCCTCATGGTCCCGCACCAGGATGCCCACCCGGTCGGCGTCGGGGTCGGAGCCCAGGATGAAGTCGGCCCCCTCCTTCTGGGCGATGTCCACGGCCAGATAGAAGCCCTCGGGGTTCTCCGGGTTGGGGGAGGCCACCGTGGGGAAGTTGCCGTCCAGCACCATCTGCTCGGGCACGCAGAATACATGCTTCATTCCAAGGCGGCGCAGGGTCTCGGGGATCAGCTTATAGCCGCAGCCGTGGAAGGGGGTGTACACCATCTTGAAGCGGTCGGCCACCCGGGCCACCACCGCCTTGTCGTTGGCCATGGCCATCACGTTGGCCAGGAACTTCTCGTCCGTCTCCTCCCCCATCAGGGTGATCATGCCGCTGGCGGCCGCCTGGTCGTAGGGCATAGTCCTGGGGCCGGAGAACACGTCCAGCTGGCGCATCTTGGCGGCCACCTTCTCGGCATGCTGGGGGGGCAGCTGGGCGCCGTCGGACCAGTAGACCTTATAGCCGTTGTACTCCTTGGGGTTGTGGCTGGCGGTGATGTTGATGCCGGCGATACAGCCGTACTCCCGCACAGCAAAGGACAGCTCCGGCGTGGGGCGCAGGGACTCGAACAGCCGCACGGGGATGCCGTTGGCGGCCATGACGCAGGCGGCCTGGCGGGCGAACTCCTGAGAGTTGTTCCGGCAGTCGAAGCAGATGGCGACGCCCCGCTTGGCGGCCTCGGCCCCCTCCTCCAGGATCACCTGGGCGAAGGCCTGGGTGGCATGGCGGATAACGTGGACGTTCATCCGGTTCAGGCCCACCCCCATGATGCCCCGCAGACCGGCGGTGCCGAAGGACAGCTGGTCGAAAAAGCGGGACTCGATCTCTTTGTCGTCATTGCGGATGGCCTCCAGCTCCGCCTTTTCATCGGCGGACAGCGCGGGGGAGGACAGCCACTCCTTATAAGCTTCACGGTAGGACATAACAGGAAACCTCCTTGTATATCGTTCGGTGTTCTGCCCCTATAGTAACACAGATCCGGAAAAAATAAATCACCAAATTGTAAAATCCGCCGGGAATATCCGTCTGCGGCGGACGGGGGAGGGGGAAATGTTTTTCTCTCCTTGACTTTGTTTATTTAGAGGTATACAATAGCAGGCGCTTCGCATTTTTCGGCCCGTTCCGGGCCCATTCTGGAGGGATCGCCATGTTCCACTACCTGGATAACGCCGCCACCACCCCCGTCCGGCCGGAGGCGGTACAGGCCGCCGCCGCCGCCATGGAGCAGGGCTGGGGCAACCCCTCCGCCCAGTATGAGATCGGCCGGCAGGCCGCCGGACAGGTGAAGCAGTGGCGGGCCGATGTGGCCGCCGCCCTGGGCTGCGCCCCGGAGGAGTTCGTTTTCACCTCCTGCGGCACCGAGGGGGACAACTGGGCCATCTTCGGCGCAGCCGACCTTAACCGCCGGAAGGGCAAGCACATCATCACCACCGCCTATGAGCACGCCGCCGTGCTGGAGCCCTGCCGCCAGCTGGAGCGCCGGGGGTATGAGGTCACTTATCTCGCCCCGGACAGGGAGGGCAATATCTCCGTGGACGATCTGACCGCCGCCCTGCGGCCGGACACGGTGCTGGTGTCCATGATGCTGGTGAACAACGAGCTGGGCTCCCTCCTGCCGGTGGCGGAGGCGGTGAAGGCGGTGCGCCGCTCCGGCGCCCCCGCCCTGTTCCACTGCGACGCGGTGCAGGGCTTTTTGAAGCTCCCCTTCACCCCCGCCAAGCTGGGGGTGGACCTGCTGTCCGTCAGCGGGCACAAGATCCACGGCCCCAAGGGCATCGGCGGACTGTATATCCGGAGGGGGCTGCGCCTGCCCCCCTTCATCCTGGGCGGCGGGCAGGAGGGCGGCCTGCGCTCTGGCACCGAGGCCACCGGCCAGCTGGCGGCCTTCGCCGCCGCGGCAAGGCTGGGCCGGGCCACTCTGGAGCAGGATCTGGCCCACATGGCCGGGCTGAAGCAGTACGCCCTGGAGCAGCTGACCGGCACGGTGCCCGGTCTGGTCCGGGTGGGCGGCGGTACGGCCCCCCACATCCTGTCCATCTCCCTGCCCGGCTATAAGAGCGAGGTGCTGGTACGCTTTCTCAGCGACCGGGGCGTGTATGTCTCCTCCGGCTCCGCCTGTCACCGGGGCAAAGCCAGCCATGTCTACGCCAGTCTGGGTCTGCCCAAAAAGGTGCTGGACGGGGTGCTGCGGGTCAGCTTCTCCTACGACACCACCCGGGAGGATGTGGACGCTCTGGTCCGGGCCCTGACTCAGGCCCAGAAGGAGCTGTTCACCTCCCTGTCCTGACGGCTGCGGCCCGCCGGCGGGCCGCAGGAGAGAAATATTTGAGATCGTAAAGGAGTTTATGCCGTGTTTTCCTATATGAAGCGCGGGTCCGGCTTTTATAAAGAGGTAGCCGTTCTGGCCGCCCCCATCGTCATGCAGAACCTGATCACCAGCACGCTGAGCATGGCGGACACCTTTATGGTGGGCCTGATGGGCGAAGCGCCCATGGCCGCCGTCACCCTGGCCAACATCCCCATCCGCGCAGTGAATATGTTCATCTTCGGCGCCCAGAGCGGCTCCTCCATCCTCATCAGCCAGTACTGGGGCAAGCAGGACCGCAGGTCCATCAGCCGGGTGATGGGGGCCGCCATGTGGACGGTGCTGGCGGTCACCGCCCTGTTCGCTCTGATCATGGACCTGTGGCCCCTGGAGTTCCTCTCTCTGTTCGGCAACGAGCAGTCGGTCATCGCCACCGCCGCCCAATACGGCGATCTGGCCGCCCTGTCCTGCTGCTTCAACGGTCTTACCATGATGTATATCGCCGCCTACCGCAGCATGGAAAAGCCCCAGCTGGGCATGTACATCCTCATCGCCTCCATGAGTCTGAACACCTTCCTCAACTGGGTGTTCATCTTCGGCCATCTGGGCTCCCCGGTCATGGGGGTGCGGGGGGCCGCCCTGGCCACCCTGATCGCCCGGATCTTCGAGGTGTGCGCCATCACCGTCCACATGCTGGTCACCCGGTTTTTCCGGGTGGACTTCGCCGCCCTGTTCCGTCCGGGGCGGGAGATGCTGCGCCGCTTCTTCCTGTACGGCGGCCCCGTGGTGCTGAACGAGACCATGTGGGGGCTGGGCACCTCCGTGATGCCCACCATCATGGGCCACATGGCCAACAGCACCGAGATCCTGGCCGCCTATACCATCACCTCCAATGTGGAGCAGGTGGTGAACGTGGTGGGCTTCGGCATTGCCGCCACCGCCGCCGTCATCATCGGCCGGGAGGTGGGCGCCGGACGCACAGAGCAGGTGTTCCCCACGGGGAAGGCCCTGGCCACCCTGGGCTTCCTTACCGGCACCGCCCTGGGCGTGCCCCTGTTCATCTTCGCCCGGTGGATCGCCCCGGCGGTGGTGTTCCCCCTGTTCCACCTGTCGGCGGGGGCCTCTGCCATCGCCATGATGATGATCACCGTCCAGTCCTTCCAGATGCCCCTGCGGGACTTCAACTGCGTGAATATCGTGGGGGTGCTGCGGGGCGGCGGCGACGTGCGGGCCGCCACCCTGATCGACGTGTGCCCCCTTTGGGTGTGCGCCATCCCCTACGCCGCCGTGTGCGGCCTGATCCTGCGGCTGGACATCACCTGGGTCTATCTGGCCTATGTGATCGAAAATCTGGTCAAGGTGGGCATCGGCCTGTGGCGGCTGCGCTCCGGCAAGTGGATCCGGGACCTGACCGTCTCGCTGCACTGATGGCCCGCTGAGGAAGGAGCCGCCATGAACATCACCGTTCTTATTGAAAACACCGCCCCCGATGGTGCCGGCCTTGTTGCGGAGCACGGCCTGTCTTTCTGGATCGAGGCGGGGGAACAGACCATCCTGCTGGATGCCGGGGCCTCCGGCCGGTTCGCGGACAACGCCGCCCTTCTGGGCATAGACCTGGACCGCGCGGACTTCGCCGTGCTGTCCCACGGCCACCGGGATCACGCCAACGGCCTGGGCCGTTTCTTTGCCGCCAACGCCCACGCTCCGGTGTACCTCCGGTCCTCCGCCCCCGGGCCCCTGTACGCCAAAAAGCCGGAGGGCTGTGTTTTTGTGGGCATGGACCGCACCATGTATCAAGCCCACCGGGACCGCTTTGTCCCGGTGGACGGTTTCCGACAGCTTGCCGAAAGCATCTGGCTGGTGCCCAAAACAGCGGCCGACCCCCGGTTCGACAGCCGGGAGGCCACTCTGCTGCAAAAACAGAGCGACGAGACCTATATCCCCGATGACTTCTCCCATGAGCACGCCCTGGTGTTCCTCCAAAACGGAGAGCTGATCGTGTTCAGTTCCTGCTCCCACGGGGGCATCGTGAACATCGTCCGCTCCGTTCAGCAGCAGCTTGGCGGCCTTCCGGTGGGGGCCGTGCTGGGCGGCCTGCACATGTACTCCCCCGGGGTCAACGATCTGAACTGCCCCCCGGAGTACGTCCGCTCCGTGGCCCGGGAACTAAAGGCCATGGGGGTGCGGCGGCTGTGGACGGGCCACTGCACCGGCCCACGGGCACTGGCCCTTCTGGAGGATGAGCTGGACGGCCAGGCCCACGCCCTGACCACCGGACTTCAGATTTCCCTGTAACACAATGCCATTAAGTTAAGGGCTTTGTCATTGCGAGCCAGTCCGCAGACTGGCGCGGCAATCCGTTTTCTCTGACGTTTTGAATACGGATTCCCACGGCAGTGACATCGGTCACTGCCTCGGAATGACAGGTTTCTCTTAACTGAATGACATTGCCCTGTAACAGGCTTCTTTTTTCTATTGTTTTTAGCACAGCTCCGGTTTTTCTGCAAAGAAAAGCCGGGGCTTTTTTATTAAAAATAAATTCACAAACTCCCTATTGACATTTTGCACCCCGGGTGATACATTATCTTTAGCACTCAGGTAGAATGAGTGCTAAATCAAGAGAAAGAGCCGGGTGGTGAGCAAATGGAGTTGACCGATCGTAAAAAGAGGATCCTGCGGGCCATCGTAGAGACTTATGTGGCCACCGCCGAGCCGGTAGGCTCCAAGGCCGTGGCGCAGTACGCCGGGCTGGACATTTCCTCGGCCACCATCCGCAACGAGATGGCCGATCTGGTGGAGATGGGTCTGCTGGAGCAGCCCCACACCTCCGCCGGACGCGTCCCCTCCCCCGCCGGCTACCGGCTGTATGTCAACGAATTGATGGGCGAGCACCAGCTGACCCTTCAGGAGACCCAGCGCATCAACAGCGCCCTGAACCTGAAGATGGAGGAGCTGGATCAGGTGATCGACCGGGCGGGCAAGGTGCTCAGCCAGCTGAGCGACTACCCCGTGTTCACCGCCGCCGCCGCCAACAAGCGGGTGACGGTAAAGCGGTACGACCTGCTGATGGTAGAGGAGAACGCCTTTATCGCCGTGGTCATGACGGACAACTCCGTGGTGAAGAACAAGATCATCCGGATGCCCGACCAGCTGTCCGATCCCCAGCTGCAGCTGCTGTCCACCGTGCTGAACAGCTCCTTCGTGGGGCTGACTCTGGATGAGATGCAGCAGGCCCTGGACAAGATGGGCGCCCGCTCCGCCCCCGCCGCGTTTCAGCTGATCTCCATGGTGGTGCGTTTTGCCATGGAGGTGCTCAGCGAGCAGAGCCAGCAGACCATCCACACCTCCGGCATCGCCCACATCCTGGAGCATCCGGAGTATCAGGACATGGCCAAGGCCAAGCCCCTGATGCGCTGCCTGACGGACGAGGAGGACCTCTCCCGTCTGCCGATCCCCATGGACAGCAGCCACAACATGAACATCCTCATCGGCCCGGAAAATGTGAACGAGGCTTTTAAGGACACCAGCGTGGTCATGGCCAGCTATGACATCGGGGACAATATGCGGGGCGTGATCGGCGTGGTGGGCCCCACCCGCATGGATTACGCCAAGGTGACCGCCCGCCTGTCCTATTTCGCCGACAGCCTGACCCGGATGTTCGGCAAGGGCGAGCTGCCCGCCGCCCCCGCGGACGGGGATAACGACAAAGAATAAAGGAGCATGAGCACCGTGAGTAAGGAAAAGAAGAAGGCCCAGGCCCCCGAGGAGGAGAAGGTCCAGGACGCCCCCGTTCAGGAGGAGGAGCTGGAGTCCCCCCAGCAGGAGCAGGCCGAGGCCCAGCCCCAGCAGCCCGATCCCGTTCAGGACGCTCTGCTTCAGGAGCAGAACAAGTTCCTGCGGCTGGCCGCTGAATACGACAACTACCGCAAGCGCACCGCCAAAGAGAAGGAATCCATCTGGGCGGACGCCAAGGCCAGCGTGGTGGCCTCCTTCCTGCCCGTCTATGACAACCTGGAGCGGGCCCTGAAGCAGGACACCGCCGACGAGGCCTATAAGAAAGGCGTGGAGATGACCATGACCCAGCTGAAGGACGTGCTGTCCAAGCTGGGCGTCACCGAGATCGACGCCGCCGGACAGCCCTTTGACCCCAAGCTCCACAACGCCGTGATGCATGTGGAGGACGAAAACCTGGGGGAGAATACCGTGGCCGAGGTCTTCCAGGCCGGCTTCCAGCTGGGTGAGAAGGTCATCCGGTTCGCCATGGTCAAGGTAGCGAATTAAATTTGTCAAAGATAACAAGTAAGGAGGTCAACAGCATGAAGCAGCATAAGGCCTGCGCCCGGTGCAGGGCGCTGAACAGCGACCTGTCCTATACGGTGGCGCTCTCCGCGGGGCTGCTCACCTGGACATGTCTGCTGCTGCGGCTGTGGGCCGCCTTCCTGTTCTGATCTTGCAGACCCCGCTCTCCCCAAAAAGAGAGCTTCCCATATTACTTTATTTACAACGATTTTTCTATATCAGGAGGAACGAACATTATGTCTAAGATCATTGGTATTGATTTAGGTACTACCAACAGCTGCGTGGCCGTCATGGAGGGCGGCGACGCCGTGGTCATCCCCAACGCCGAGGGCAACCGCACCACTCCTTCCGTGGTGGCCTTCTCCAAGGACGGCGAGCGTATGGTGGGCCAGGTGGCAAAGCGCCAGGCCATCACCAA
>CAKUHX010000055.1 GCA_934659475.1 uncultured Oscillospiraceae bacterium | reverse complement strand
CAAGTCTATCGTGGTCAAGGGCCGCCTGGTCGACCTGATCTTCAAGCCCCGCGCGTAATAGATCATTTCAGTCGGCCCGTTCCTGCGGAACGGACCGACTGTTTTGCCGTTTACACCTTGTTTAAAATTCTCCGCTTGACAGACAGCGGAAAACTAAGTATAATACCACTGTTAAAGCCATAAAAATGGCCCTTACGCAGATGGGGATGTCCCCCTGCGCCGGAGGGAGGGAAATATAAATGTCGGAAGTCCGTGTACGTGAAAACGAGTCTCTGGAGAGCGCTCTGAAGCGCTTCAAGCGTAGCTGCGCCAAGTCTGGCGTGCTGGCCGAGGTCCGTAAGCGCGAGCATTACGAGAGCCCCAGCGTCAAGCGCCGCAAGAAGTCCGAGGCCGCCCGCAAGAACCGCAAGAAGTTCTATTGATCAAAGCCTTGAAGAGGGAGACAGACGAACGTCTGTCTCCCTTTTTTGCGCCTTTGCGTATACGGGCGCCGGAATGCCTTGACCGTGGCTTCTTTGGGTGGTACGATAAGATAAGCCCATGAAAGGCGGCGAAAAGCGCTGGTTTCCGCCGTCTGAACGATCAAAACGAGGAGAGGAAACAGATGAACATAAAAAAGTGCATATTTTTCCCCCGCTTTCTGGTCACACTGACGGCCATGCTGGCGCTCACCCTGTGCATGGCGGGACAGGCCGACGCGGCATACTCCTGGAACGGCGAGGCAGAAACGGGACTGGTCAAGTTCTGGGAAAAGGACGAGGACGACCATGGCGTTTACGGTCTGAAGGATGCCAACGGCAGCATCGTTGTTCCGGCGATCTACTTAGACATTGAATACGCAGGCCCCGGCCGGCTGATCGTCTGCCGCTACGGCGAATACGACCCCAAGATCTGGCAGTGCCCATACCTCCACGGCGTTGTCGACTACGCTGGGAATGTCCTCTATCCGTACACAGAGTCGCCTATTTATTACTGCAAGGAGATCGACACCATCGCCGTGCCCAACGACGGGTGCACCGTCCTGCTGAACAGGGATCTGCGGGAGTATGACCGGCTCTCCTATCAGTCCGTGAGCTACTGGGGAAACGGCTTTTTCTACTGTGAGGACGGAGCTGATCGCAGCTCCTACGGCGGATATGAAGTCTTCACGCGGCACGGAGTGTACAAGGCCGGAAAGGGCTTTGTCCTGCCCATGGCGGATAGAAGTGTGGGCTGTCGTTCCATTTCCGTGTCCTCTCAGAGCTCCGCGTCCGAAAAAAAGCTGCTGTTTTCGGTGTCCGGCGGGGACGGCATGATCGCGCTGTACAACGAGGACGGCGTCCGGGTCATCTCCGGTCTCTCCTATATCCAGTCCACTGAGGACTGCTTTATGATCGCGGCAAAGCTGAAAAAGCCGGAATACGCCAATGACTACGCCCTTTTTGACGGCCGGCTCAAAATAGACCGGGTGACCGGCGAGCCCATCTATGCCTACGGCCTGATCGACTACTACGGCAACGAGATCCTGCCCTTTGCCTATGACACCATGAAGTTTGAGTTTTCCGGCGTGACCTTCGGGATGTGGGACGGCGGAACGGAGGAACAGGAGTCCTACGGCTTTGTGGGCGGGAATATCCCCACCTATCTCACCTACACCTATGATACCCGGTCCCTGGGTCTGCGGGAGCTGCGGGGATCACTGCCGGAGCTGGCCGACGTCTCCCGGGACGCATGGTACTATGACGCGGTGCAGTGGGCCGCGGACAGGGACATGATCGACGGCTCCGCCCAGCGGCTGGGCCCCGATGACGACGCGCCCCGGGGCGAGGTCATCGAGTATATGTGGCGGGCGGCGGGCTGTCCCGCCTCCAGCGTCGCCAACCCCTTTACTGATATCTCTGTTGGGGACTGCCGCTATGAGGCCGTTCTGTGGGCCTACGAGAAGGGGATCACCGGCGGCACCACAGATACCACCTTCAGTCCCGATGCCACCTGCACCCGGGCTCAGGTGGTCACCTTCCTTTGGCGGGCCATGAATGGCGGAAGGACCGGGGCGGCGAGCTCCTTCTCTGATGTGAGCGACGACGCCTACTATGCCTCTCCCGTAGCGTGGGCGGTAAGGCGCGGCATTACCTCCGGCACAACAGCCACCACCTTCAGCCCCAACGCCACCTGCACACGGGCCCAGATCCTGACTTTCCTCTACAGCGCCTACAACAAGTGATAAAAGTCCCCCCCTCAGCCTTGACTGAGGGAGGGACTTTCGATAGGGCAAGCAGGACGCAGGTCGCCCCATTTTCTCTAAAACTGCTCCGCCCACTGCTCCAGCAGCTGTTGGGCGGTGTCCCGCTCCTCCCCCCGGAAGGCGAGATGGATGCTGTACACCACGCTGCCGTCCAGCAAGTGGCCCTCCAGCGTCTCATAGCCGCTGGCCCGAGGTTCAGAGGAGACCTCCACATACGTCCGTCCGGAAGCGCTGGTCTTTTCCTCCGTCTGGAAATGGATCTTCTCGGTGGTGATACTTCCAATATCTGTTTCACCGTCGTACTTCTCGGTATACAGCTGGGCGCAGGTCTCTGCCCGGACGTCCTGTCCCGCCTTCCAGCGGGTGCGCATGGTCACGCTCAGGATGGTCCCCGCCTCGTCCCCCCGCAGGATCAGCGTACTGCCCTCCTCCTGGGCATCCAGCTCCACCCCACGCAGGGGGGCGTAGCCCACATAGTCCAGCACCTCCTGCTGCGCGGCAAACTCCGGGCTGTACTGGCCGGGAGCCTTGCTGCTGAGGGGGGAGTAGTCCCTGTACTGTCCGGCTATGATCTCTCCCGCGCTCCGCACCCGCCGGCTCAGCTGGGACAGGGGCACCCGCTCCGGCTCCGTCCCCAGCAGAAAGCCCGACTCCATATAGTCCGGCGCCAGCCGCCGGCCGGAGAAGATCTCCTTCAGCCAGATCCGCCCCGGTCCCGCCGCAAAGGCCGCGGCGGCCATGGTCAAACACAGGCAGGCGGCCAGCAGGAGCATCCCCCCTCTCCGGGGACGGCGGACCGTCTCCTCCGCCTGCTGCACATAGGCGGGAGACACATGATCCAGCGCCTGCAAAAGCTCCATTCCTGTCATAGTCCGTATCCCTCCTGTTCCAGATAGGCCCGCAGCTGTGTCCGGCACCGGGCCAGCATAGATTTCACCTTGCTCTGGGAATAGCCGAAGCGCTGGGCGATGTCCCCCACCGGATCCATATACCAGTACCGCCGGAGGAACACCCTCCGCTTGTCCTCCGGCAGCCCGGCCAGAAAGCCGTTCAGCGTCCGGCCCAGTTCCCGCCGGTCCAGTTCGCTCTCGGCGCTCGCCCCTCCGGGCAGGCACTGCTCCAGCTCCCGGCTCAGCTCCTCCACCCGGGCGCTGCGCTTTTGGGCCGTCCGCCCGCGGCACAGGTTCAGGGCCTGATCACGGACGATCCTGGCCAAAAAGGGGAAGAAGTGATCCTCCGGGCGCTTGGGCGGGATGGAGCTCCACGCCGCCAGATAGGCGTCGTTCTCGCACTCCTCCGCGCTCTGGCGGTCCCCGGTGATGCCCAGGGCCAAAGCCCGCAGACGGCTGCCGTATTTCTCCGCCGTGCATTTTATCGCCCCCTCATCCCGCCGCAGATACAGGGCCACGATGTCCCGGTCCTCCATGCTCCCGCCTCCTCTCGTCCGCTCTCACCCTATTAAACACCATTTCACGGGCTTTGGTCGCGGTTTTTTGAAAAATTTTTTCCAGATCCTCTTTTTCCGTTCCCCGTCCCCCTGCGGGGGACGGGGAACGCGGGCCTTTCTCCGCAGGGAAGATCTGCGCTGGGATCGGGAGGAGATCTCTGCCCCATGACAATAGGCAGTGTGCCGCCCCTTTGGGGCGGCACACTGCCTATTTCTGTCCGTTCAGGTAGTCCACGGCAAACTGGGCGTAGATCCCCGTTCCGTAGTGCAGCGCCTCCTCATCCACCAGAAAGGCGGGATTGTGGTTGCTGCAGTCGATCCCCTTGGCCCGGTCCCGGATGCCCAGATAACCGTATACACCGGGGATATGCTCCAGATAGACGCTGAAGTCCTCCGCCCCGGTCATCTTCTCCATGGGGCGCAGACAGTCCGGCCCGATCTGCTTTCTGGCCGCCCCCTGGGCGACGGCCACCAGCTCCTCGTCGTCGTTGATCAGCGGGCTGGGGCCAAAGTAGTAGTCACACTCCGCTGTACAGCCGTAAATAGCCGCGGCGCCGCGGACGATCTCTTCGATCCGCCGGGGCATACTGCGGCGGAAGTCCCGGTCAAAGGTACGCACCGTGCCCACCAGCTCTACATGGTCGCACAGGATGTTGTCCTTGGTGCCCCCGTGCATCTTGCCCACGGTGACCACCAGCGTATTCAGGGGGTCGTTCACCCGGCTGGGCAGGGACTGCAGGGCCATCACCGCCCCGGCCGCGGCCAGAATGGCGTCGTGTCCCAAGTGGGGGGCGGAGCCGTGGGCGCTCTTGCCACGGATCTGGATGGTAAAGCGGTCGCTGCACGCCATGCGGCCGCCGGACTGGAAGTTGGCACAGCCGGTATCCAGAGTGGGCCAGACGTGCATCCCAAAGATGGCGTCCACCCCCTCCAGCGCCCCGCGCTCCACATACTCCTCCGACTTGCGGCCGATCTCCTCCCCCATCTGGAAGAGGAGCTTTACCGTGCCCCGCAGCGCCTGCCGCTCTTCACTGAGGATGGCCGCCGCGCCCAGCAGCATGGCGGTGTGGCAGTCGTGGCCGCAGGCGTGCATCACCCCGGGATCTTCGCTGCTGAAGGGCAGGCCGGTGGCCTCCTGAATGGGCAGGGCGTCGATGTCCGCCCGCAGCATCACGGTCCTTCCCGGCTGTCCGCCCCGGATGGTGCCGATGCAGCCCGTAATGTCCGGGAAGGTCTGCACCTCTACCCCCATTTCCTTCAGGCGCTCTGCGATGAACGCGGTGGTGGCCGTCTCGCAGCAGCCCAGCTCGGGGTGGGCGTGCAGCCAGCGCCGCCAGGAGACCACGTCCTGCTCCCGCGCCTTGGCCGACTCTTTGATGTTCACTGTCCCTCACCCCCGCTCTGCTCCAGATAGTCCGCCGCGAACTGTGCGTACTGGGCCGCCCCAATGGGCAGGATGTCCTCGTTGATCTGGAATTTTCCATTGTGGATGGGGTGGACGCAGCCCTGCGCCTCGTCATAGCAGCCCAGGAACAGAAACAGGGAGTTGGGGATCTTCTCCATGAGATAGGAGAAGTCCTCGCTGCCCATGGCGGGCTGCACCCGATACAGCACCCCGTCCCCGAACAGCTTTCGGGCGGCGGAGCGGGCCACCTCGTTCAGGGCCGTGTTTTCGTTGCACACTGGGGACTCCAGCGGGCGCCAGTCCACCTCCGCCGTACACCCCATAGCGGCGGAGGTCTCCCGAACGATGCGGCCCATAGCCGTCTCGGCCAGCTGCCGGGCCTGTTCGGACAGGGCGCGGACGGTGCCCTCCAGCACCGCGGTGTCGGCGATGATGTTGAACTCCGTCCCTGCATGGACGGTGCCCACGGACACCACCAGCGGATCCAGAGGGCTGGCGCACCGGCTGACGATGGTCTGCAGATCGCAGATGATGGCGCTGGCGGCCACGATGGCGTCCCGCCCGGCGTCGGGGCGGGAACCGTGGGCGGACACGCCCCGGACGGTGATGGTAAAGGTGTCGCAGCTGGCCATCATAGGGCCGTCCTGCACCACCAGTTTCCCGCTGGGGGCAGTGGGCCAGACGTGCATCCCCATGGCCGCGTCCACGTCGGATAAACAGCCCCTGTCCCAATAGTAGTGGCTGCCGATAAATACCTCTTCCGCCGCCTGAAACAGCAGCTTGACGGTGCCATGCAGCTCCTGCCGCCCCTCCCACAGCAGGCGGGCGGCCCCCAGCAGCATGGCGGCGTGGCAGTCGTGGCCGCAGGCGTGCATCACCCCGGGATGGACACTGGCAAAGTCCAGGCCGGTCTCCTCCTGGATGGGCAGGGCGTCGATGTCCGCCCGCAGCAGGACGGTCCTGCCCGGCTGTCCCCCCTGAATGGTGGCGATGCAGCCGGTGTAGTCCCCGAAGGTCTGGACGGGGATCCCCATCCGGGTCAGCCGGCACACCAGATAGGCGGTGGTCTCATGCTCGTGATAGGACAGCTCCGGGTGCCGGTGGATCCAGCGCCTGTCCCGGACGATAGTCTCGCGCAGCTGCTGCGCGCGCTGAGCAAAATCCATAGTCAGACTCCTTCACAAGGGGGGGCTTACAGATAGATGCCGCCGCCGGGGCCCAGGGGCAGTTCCATCAGCACCCACACGATGACCTGGATCACCCAGACCACGGTGAAGGTCAGGGAGAAGGGCAGCATGTTGGCGATGACGGTGCCCAGGCCCACGTTCTTGTCATACTTCCGGGCAAAGCCCAGGATGACGGGCATGTAAGTAAACAGGGGGGACAGGGGATTGGTGATGGAGTCCCCGATGCGGTAGACCACCTGGGTGATCGCGGGATCGAACCCCATCAGCATCATCATGGGCACGAACACCGGGGCCAGGATGGCCCACTTGGCGGAGGCCGAGCCAATGAATATGTTCACAACGCAGGAGACGAAGATCAGGCCGATGAGCAGGGGGATCCCCGTAAAGCCGATGTTCTTCAGCCCGTCGGCGCCGGAGATGGCCAGGATAGTGCCCAGCTTGGACACGGAGAAGAAGTTTGTGAAGATGGAGATGAAGAAGCACATGAACACATAGTTGCCCATTTCCGAGAAACCCTCGCTGATGTCGGCCCACACGTCCTTGTCGCTCTTATATTTGCCCAGGGACACGCCATAGGCGATGCCGGGCACCATCAGCGCCATGGACACGGTGAACACGATGCCCTTGGTGAAGGGGGCGCCGGAGGCGGTGATGGAGCCGTTCTCATCCCCCAGGATGGGCTGGCCCAGGATGGGAGTGGACAGCAGGACCATGACCGCGGCAAAGATCAGGAAGGCGATCCCCGCAGCCCGCAGCGCCTTCTTCTGCTCGTCGGTGACGATGGCGGCATTCTCGTCAAAGTCGTATTTGGCCAGCTCTTCTCTGGAGATGGGGAAGCGGTGTACCAGCAGCTTTTCCACCATGATGGTGCCGAAAATGGTCAGAGTGATGCAGGAGACGATGAGGAAGTACCAGTTGATGGCGATGGACGCGGAGTAATCGGGGTCGATCATCTGGGCCGCGGCCTCAGTAAAGCCGTAGGCCAGGGCATCGGACAGGCCCAGAGCGATGTTGGCGCAGAAGCCGCCGGCCACGGAGCCGTAACCCACATACATGCCCAGCAGGGGATGCCGTCCGATGGACATATACAGGATAGCCGCCAGGGGCGGCAGGATGATGAAGCCCGCATCGCCGGCGATGTTCAGGTTGATGCCCAGGAACATGACCACGCCGGTGACGATCCAGCCCTTGGACTTGCCCAGGAAGCGCTCCATCAGGGCCACCAGAAAGCCGCTCTTCTCCGCCACGGAGGAACCGATCACCGCCACCAGCACCATGCCCAGGGGGGCAAAGCCGGAGAAGTTGGTGATCACATTGGTCCAGAAGTACTTCAGCCCATAGGGAGAGAGCAGGTCCACCGTCTCTACCCACTCGTTGGTGGCGGGGTTCAGGGCCTTGACCCCCAGAGCGCTGCACAGGGCGGAGACCAGCACCACGATCACCGCCAGGCCAAGGAACATGGTGATGGGATTGGGCAGCTTGTTGCCGGCGCGCTCGACTGCATCGAGCATCCGGTCGAGGAGGCTCCTCTTTTCAGCAGTTGTACTCTTTTCCGACATAATGACTCCTTTCTTGTTCCGGGCCGCCGCGGCCCGGCCACACACCGATTCACGTTTGGGCCGCTCCCACACTCCGCCGAAGCATTCATCGAGATCCTTTCGGCTTTGCGTCCCCTCACCTCCTTCTCTCCTGTTCTCCCTTTGGGCACCCCCGCCTGCGGCGGCCAGGATGCCGGTGCTTCTGCCCTGCGGGCAGATCTCTTTACAAGAGCTATATGTATCAAGGGATTATAAATATAGACGAAATATGTCGCTTATTCCCTTCATTATTTGTTCATATTGTACTATTTCTTTACCCCGCCGTCAAGGATTTTGTTGTGCATTTTCCTTATAATGGTTATTCGGATTTCCATGAAGCCTTTTCACAAAATTTCAAATTCTGGCATTAAATAGTTGTAAATAGGCGTGAAATCAGGGAACTTTCGACCGATTTTCTGCCGGAACGGAGCTTGATCCCGGCGCCTGGGCCATAAATCCGCAAAGCGGGACAGCGCCCGGATGCACAAGCGGCGGCCCTAAAGGATCCCGCCGGCCAAAAATCCCGCTGTTTTCCGTTCAAATTATAAGCCGTAAAAATGCACTAAAAATAAACTTAATATAACGGCACATGAGTATGCTTGATTTATCTTAAGACACACAGGAGAGATCATGCATGAAAAAGGATAAGACCCATCTCAGCATCCGCATGGAGCAGCAGCTGCACGATAAGTTTCAGTATATTGCCGCTTACGAGGGCCGCTCCATGAGCGGCCAGATCCTGCACCTGATCCAATGCTGTGTGCGGGACTTTGAAAAGGAGCACGGCCCCATCGAGGAGCAGGAGAAATGAACCCCGGCGCGGCGCTGCTGGACCTGCTGTTCCCCCGCAAGTGCCCCTTCTGCCAGCGGCTGGTGGAGGGAGACGCCCTGCTGTGCCCGGACTGCCAGCGCACCCTGCCCTGGCTGACGGAAAAGGCGGCGGAGCGCAGCCCGGAATTTCTGAAGCTGTGCGTCTCTCCCCTTCGGTACAAGGGCCCGGTGGCGGAGAGCATCCACCGCTATAAGTTCTCCGGCCGGCGCAATTATGCCGCCGCCTACGGGGCGCTGATGGCCCAGTGTGTGCTGGACCACCCGGACGTGACCTTCGACCTGCTGTCCTGGGCACCCCTCAGCCGCAGGCGCCTGCGCCAGCGGGGCTATGATCAGGCAGAGCTGCTGGCCCGGGCAGTGGGCGGAGACCTGGGCGTCCCCGCTGCGCCCCTGCTGGCAAAGATCCGGGACATCCCCGCCCAGTCCGGCCTTTCAGAGCAGGCCGCCCGCCGGGCCAACGTTCTGGGCGCCTACGAGCTGCTGCCCGGCGCCCAAGTGGCGGGCAGCAGCATCCTGCTGGCAGACGATGTGGTCACCTCCGGCGCCACCCTGTCGGAGTGCGCCCGGGTGCTGCTGACCGCCGGCGCGGCCCAGGTCTGCGCCGTCACCCTGGCACAGGCCGGACAGTCCCGCTGAGATCTGCCGAAAAACCGGGAATTTTCCGGTTGAAAAGCAGAGCCATAGCGGATATAATAAACAGGAGCGATCTCTCCTATCAAAATTTTTTACAAGGTGGATCTATGATATGAGCATTATTGGGAAAGACATCGGTATCGACCTGGGTACCGCTTCCGTTCTGGTCTACATCAAGGGCAAGGGCGTTGTGCTGCGCGAGCCCTCTGTGGTGGCCATGGACAAAAATACCGGCAAGCTGCTGAGCGTTGGGGCCGAGGCTGAGGCCATGCTGGGCCGCACCCCCGGCAACATCGTGGCCATGCGTCCCCTGCGGGACGGCGTGATCTCCGACTATGACATGACCGAGCGGATGCTGAAGGAGTTCATCAAAAAGACCACCACCTTCTCTCTGTTCAAGCCCCGCCTGCTGATCTGCGTGCCCTCCGGCATCACTGAGGTAGAGGAGCGCGCCGTGATCGACGCCGGCATCCAGGCCGGCGCCCGCCGGGCCTATCTGATCGAGGAGCCCGTGGCCGCCGCCATCGGCGCGGGCATCGACATCACCAAGCCCGACGGACACATGATCGTGGATATCGGCGGCGGCACCGCCGACATCGCCGTGATCTCCCTGAGCGGCGTGGTGGAGTCCGCCTCCATTAAGACCGCCGGCGACAAGTTCGACGAGGCCGTGGTCAAGTATGTCC
>CAKUHX010000054.1 GCA_934659475.1 uncultured Oscillospiraceae bacterium | reverse complement strand
GCTCCATGTATCCCGGCCTGCTGTCCGACATCGTGGGCATCGTGCTGGTGGTGGGCATCGCCGTTCTGCAGAAGACCACGGCTAAGAAGGAAGCTGCCGCCGCCTGAAAGACGGAACGGGTCATGTGAAGACTATGACGGTGTTCTGAACGATCGAACCATAAGGGCCGCCCCCGCTATGAACGGGGGCGGCCCTTTGTCGTCAAAAACGACGGCGCACCGCCCCTGAACATCCGGCGCTTTTGACTCAAAACCTGAAAAATGAAAGTTCAAAAGCGACAAACTTGCAAAATCAAAATTTTCTGTTGTCTTTTCTCTCCGGTTCCTGTATAATGCTGAGTAACACCGTCCCCTTTGGGACGGAAGATCTACCCGCCTTATGGCGGAGAACGGAGGACAGTATGAATTCATTATTGGAACTGCTGGAGCAGGACTGTACCCAGTCTCCGGCACAGCTGGCAGCACAGGCGGGTATGACTGAGGCAGAGGTGCACACGCAGCTGCGCACTCTGGAGAAGAAAGGCGTGATCCTGGGCTATCAGGCCGTTGTGGACTGGGACAAGGTGCGGGATGAGGGCGTGACCGCCCTGATCGAAGTGAGCGTCACCCCCCAGAGCCAGGAGGGCTTTGACCGCATCGCCCGCCGGATCTATCAGTATGATGAGGTGGAGTCCCTCTATCTGATGAGCGGGACCTTTGACCTGACGGTCATTATCTCCGGCCGGACCCTGAAAGAAGTGGCCATGTTCGTCAGCGAGCGGCTGGCCCCCCTGGAGGGCGTGACCGGTACGGCCACCCATTTCATTCTGAAAAAATACAAGGAGAATCACCTGGTGTTTCAGCCCGGTGAGCCGGAGGAGAAGGAGTACGTCTTTTCATGAATTACGACAGCATTATGAATCATAAGATCCAGGAGATCCGCCCCTCCGGGATCCGGAAATATTTTGATCTGCTGGAGGAGATGGACGACGGCATCTCACTGGGCGTGGGCGAGCCCGATTTTGTCACCCCCTGGCACATCCGCGACGCGGGCATCTACTCCCTGGAGCAGGGCCACACCAAGTATACCTCCAACGCCGGTATGCTCCGCCTGCGGCGGGAGATCAGCGCCTATCTGGAGCGGCGCTTCGACCTGCACTATGAATATAAGAGCCAGATACTGGTCACCGTGGGCGGCAGCGAGGCCATCGACGCCGCCCTGCGGGTGCTGCTGGAGCCGGGGGACGAGGTCATCGTGCCCACCCCTTCCTTCGTGTGCTACGGCCCGCTGGCCTCTATGGCTGGGGGCGTGCCCATCTATCTGGAGCTGAAGGAGGAGAACCAGTTCCGCCTGACGGCCCAGGAGCTGCGCTCTGCCATTACCCCCCGGACCAAGGCCCTGGTGCTGCCCTTCCCCAGCAACCCCACCGGCGGCATTATGGGCCGGGAGGATCTGGAAGCCATAGCGGAGGTGCTGCGGGATACGGACATCATGGTCATCTCCGACGAGATCTACGCCGAGTTGACCTACGGGCAGAAGCATGTGTCCATCGCCAACATTCCCGGCATGTATGAGCATACCATCCTGGTCAACGGCTTCTCCAAGAGCTACGCCATGACCGGCTGGCGCATGGGCTATGTCTGCGGGCCCCAGCCCATCATTGCCCAGATGACCAAGCTGCACCAATTCGGCATCATGTCCGCCCCCACCACCAGCCAGTACGCCGCCATCGAGGCCATGCGCAACGGCGACAAGGACATCGAGCACATGCGGGACGAGTATGACAGCCGCCGCCGCTTCCTGGTGGAGAACCTCAACCGCATCGGCCTGAACTGCTTCGAGCCCCGGGGGGCCTTCTATGTGTTCCCCTGCATCCGCTCTACCGGCCTGACCTCCGAGGAGTTCTGCGAGCGTTTCCTCATGGAGCAGAAGGTGGCCGTGATCCCCGGCTCTGCCTTTGGCCCCGGGGGCGAGGGCTTTGTGCGGGCCTGCTACGCCGCCTCCATGCAGGATCTGGAGGAGGCGGTCAGCCGTATGGAGACCTTCCTGGAGGTGCTGGGCCGCAAGCAGGCCCGGAAGGGAAACTGAATTTCAGCTCAGCTGTGTATGTTCCCGGCCCCTGCGGGGCCGGGAACATCTGATATTGCCAAAGACGGAGGAACGACACCGTGGAGACGCTGGCCTATGCAAAACTGAACCTGACCCTGGATGTGCTCTCCCGGCGGGCGGACGGCTATCACGACATGAAGATGGTGATGCAGTCCGTGGAGCTCACCGACCGGGTGAGCCTGATCCCCAACGGAACAGAGCGGATGCGGGCCAGTTCTAACTTGGGCTTTCTGCCCACGGGAGAGAAGAACCTGGCCGTTGCCGCCGCCCTGGCCTTCTACCGCAGCCTGAATGCCCCCATCCGGGGCTGGGACATCGCCCTGAAAAAGCAGATCCCCGTGTGCGCCGGCATGGCCGGGGGCAGCAGCGACGCCGCCGCCGTGCTCCGTGCTCTGAACCGGGAGGAAGGGGAACCTTTCACACCCGGACAGCTGGCCGGGATCGGGGAGCAGGTGGGCTCCGATGTGCCCTACTGTGTGCTGGGGGGCACTGCCTTGGCCGAGGGGCGGGGTGAGGTGCTGACTCCTCTGCCCGCACTGCCCCAGTGCTGGGCGGTGATCTGCAAGCCGGACTTCTCCGTGTCCACGCCGGAGCTGTTCCGGGCCATCGACAGCGTGCGCCTGCGCCGCTGCCCGGACACGGCGGGGGTGCTCCGCGCCCTGGAGGAGGGCGACCTGGAGGGGGTGGCCCGGCGGATGTACAACGTGTTTGAGGATGCCCTGCCCCAGCGGCTGAACAGCCGGGTGCAGGATGTAAAGGCGTTGCTCATCCACCACGGAGCCCTGGGAGCCACCATGAGCGGCACCGGCTCGGCCACCTTCGGCCTGTTCCGGCAGGAGGAGGACGCCCGCCGGGCGGGCCAGGCGCTGAAAGAGCGGTATGCCGATGTCTATGTGTGCAAGACCGTATAAAAGCCGGCAGTCAAGATCGCTCTCCGCTTGATGCGGAGGGCGATCTTTTTCCGTTGAGGTATAAAACAGGAAGCTGCGGGCCATACTGTCAGGTGATCCAGGGCGGGCCGCGGTTTTGTCCGCCCGTGAAAAATCAGGGAGTATGACGATGGACCGTAAATTGAAAAAGTGGGAACTATGTTTGATGTTTGGACTGCTGTGTGCCCTGTTCTCCGGGGCGTGGCTGGAGCGGGAGCAGACGGAGTTGTCCGGCCGGGTGATCCGGCTGCATGTGATCGCCAACTCGGACAGCCCGGCCGACCAGGCCCTGAAGCTGGCCGTGCGGGACAGGGTGCTGGAGCAGGCCCAGGCGCTGTATCCCGCCGGGGCCGACCTGGACACCGCCCGGGAGGCACTGGAGGGCAGCCTGTCCCGCCTGGCCGCCGCGGGGCGGCAGGAGGTGGAGCGGCAGGGCTACGCCTATCCGGTCACAGCCCGGCTGGTGCGCTGCCATTTCCCCACCAAGGAGTATGGCGGCTTTGCCCTGCCCGCCGGGGAGTACACCGCCCTGCGGGTGGTCATTGGACAGGGGGAGGGGCACAACTGGTGGTGCGTGGCCTTTCCGCCCCTGTGTCTGGGGGCGGCCAGCGAGACGGTGGACGATGCTGTGTCCGCCGGCCTGTTCACTACGGATCAGGGGGCGCTGATGACCCGGGACGGGGAGGACTATGTGCTGAAGTTCAAGGCCCTGGAGCTTTGGGACGAGCTGAAGCACGGTATAAAATAAGAGGAGGGCCCCGGTAAGACCGGGGCCCTCCTTATTTGTCCTATTTCCTCCGGGAGCACTTCTCCGCGTCGATGGCCAGTACCACCATCAGGGCGCACAGGGCGTTGCGGGGGTCATGGACATCGATGACGTATGTATCCGTCAGGCGGAACAGCTCCTTGCTGATGGCGGCTACCTCGTTCCCCCGGTCGTCCAGGATCTGATAGTCCCACTCCATAAAGCTGCCGTCGATCTGCCAGCCATTGCAGTCGATGTTGAAGCGGGGCACGAAGAGGGAGAACTCCTTGTAGATGCACCCCAGATAGCTGTCCCCCAGGAACAGCTCGAACTTGGGCAGGAAGGTGAAAACGCGCTGCTTCACTGTGCCCAGTTCGTTTCCGGGGGGGTCGAAGATCTTCAGACAGTGCCCCCAGGCCAGCTGTCCCTCCACGGTGTAGACCGTGTCCCCGTTTTCATCATAGATGTCGTAGCTGTCGAACCAGGAGAAGAAACGTTGTTTGAACAGCAGCTTCATAGGGCCGCTCCTTTCGTCAAAGACTCATTGCTCTCTTTTCAGCAGGGCCTCCCCCGCCAGATAGATGTCCCCGGCGCCCACGGTGAGGATCAGGTCTCCGGGCTGGGCCAGCTGGGCCAGCCGCTCCGTCACGTCCGCCAGAGTGGGGCAGAACTCCCCGCCGGGGATCTCCCGGGCCAGATCGGCGGAGGAGATGCCCAGAGTGTTCTGTTCCCGGGCGGCGTAGATCTCCGCTAGGATGGTCTTGTCCGGCAGCTTCAGCACGTCCACAAAGTCGCGGAACAGCTCGTGGGTGCGGGAGTAGGTGTGGGGCTGAAAGGCGGCGATGACCCGCTTGAAGCCCAGACCCTTGGCCATGGTCAGCAGGGCGCGCAGCTCCTGGGGGTGGTGGGCGTAGTCGTCGTACACCATAGCACCGTGGAACTGTCCCTTCTTTTCAAAGCGGCGGCCGGCGCCGGTAAAGCCGTCCAGCCCCTTCTCCACGGCGGAGCCGGGCACGCCCAGGATATAGGCGGCCGCGGCCGCCGCCAGGGCGTTGCGCACATTGTGCTCCCCGCCCACATGAAGGGTCACATGGGCGTATGTGCTGCCCCGGATGATCACATCGAAGGTGGGCAGGCCCTTGTCCCAGGTGAGATCCCGGGCGCGGCAGTCGGCCTGCTCCTGATCCAGGCTGAAGGTGAACAGGGGGCGGTCGATGCCCTTCAGGGCGTCCATGGTGTTGGCGTCGTCCAGATCGGCCACCACATGGCCCCGGTCGGGCACCAGCTGGGCAAAGGCCCGGAAGGAGCGCTTGATGTCCTCCAGATCCTTGAAGAAGTCCAGGTGGTCGGCGTCCACGTTCAGGATCACCGCCACCGTGGGCAGGAAGGACAGGAAGGAGTTGCAGTATTCGCAGGACTCCAGGATGATGGTGTCTCCGTGTCCCACCCGGTGGCCGCAGCCCAGAATGGGCAGGGTGCCGCCGATCATCACCGAGGGGTCCCGCCCGGCGGCCAGGAAGATGTGGGTGCACATGGAGGTGGTGGTGGTCTTGCCGTGGGTCCCGGAGACGCACAGGGCGTTGGGATAGTGGCTCATCAGGGCGCCCCAGGCCTGTGCCCGCTCAAACACCGGGATACCGGCGGCGCGGGCGGCTGCGATCTCCGGGTTGCCGTCGTGGATGGCGGCGGTGCGGATGACGCAGTCCGCCCCCTGCACGCTCTCCGGCAGGTGGCCGATAGTAACGGGGATGCCCAGGGCGCGCAGGTGGGTCACGGAAGCGCTCTCGTGCAGGTCGGAGCCGGTGACGATCACCCCCTTGCCAGTCAGCACCTCGGCCAGTGGGGCCATAGATACGCCCCCTATGCCCGCCAGATGGGCCCGCCGGCCGGGGCGGATGTAGTCCTTTATCGTCATGTCCATACAGAACACCTCATATCAGTTTTCCGGAGCCGCCCCGTCCTATGGGGGAAACGGGCGGCTTTCCCCGGTATTATAGTCTATTCTGCCCGGTTTTACAAGGTGAATCTCCCCATCCGGAAAAAAGGTGCGGAAAACCGGAGAGCAGCTGCTACGGAAGGATGTAGGCGCGCTGCTCCTGCTCCAGCCGGGCCAGCTTGGCGTACTGCCGCTGCAGGTGCTCCTGCACACAGGCGCGGAAGCCCCGGATGAACTGGGGGGGATCGGCGGTATCGTTATAGATCAGGCCGACGTGCAGGGGGGCACCCATCTCATTCAGGGGCAGTGCGTACAGCTGCCGCTCCTGGGGCAGGACGGCATTCCCGCTCAGCGCGCCGGGCAGGAAGAACTGGGGCAGAAAGGCGGCAATATCCCCCGTGCGGCAGAGCTGGGTCAGTACGTTGTAGTCGCTGGAGGCAAAAAACTTCTTTACACTGACGCCCTTCATCTCCAAATAGCTGTTCAGATAGCTGTGGGTGGTGCTGCCGCTGTTGTTTCCGGCCACGGGCAGTCCGGAGAAGTCGCACAGCTCCAGACGCCGGTCTGTGCGCCGGTCCGGGTCGAAGTCCAGGTACTGCCGCAGATAGGAGGCAGCGGCGATGAGATACAGCTTTTCGTCCCCCACCCGCTGGGCGCATTGGGGGGAGGTCAGGATCGGGTTGACCCCCAGACAGCAGTCCAGACGGCCCTGCTCCAGCAGGCGCAGCATATTGTTGGTCTCGTCCAGCACCAGTTCCACCTGCACATTGGGATACCGGGCGTGGTAGTCCTTGAAAATAGAGGGGATAACGGTCTGCGCCCGGGTGCTGTTGATGCCGAAGCAAATGGAGCCCACCGCCCCCGACTGGATCTCCTTCAGCCTGCCCTGAAGGTCCTTCTCCAGATACAGCTCTGCCAGCAGCTTTTTCTGCACGGCTGCCCCCGCCGGAGTCAAGGCCACCCGGGGCCTGCGGGTGAGCAGGGCGGTGCCGTAGTGCTTTTCCAGCCGTCTGATATGGTCGGACAGGCCCTGCTGGCTGATGAAGGCCCGCTCCGCTGCCCGGGTAAAGTTCAGCTCCTCCGCCAGCAGGAGAAACAGCTGCTCACTGGTGTTCATGGGACCACCTCCTGATAGAGACAGTATACCACAACCTTTTACAACAAGTAAATACTTGTTACATAGAAGAAAAACACTGTTTTACATTTGGGGGAACAGGGCGTATGCTGTGGATGAGGTAAGGGGCGGGACACCGCTTCCATTTTGATGCGGAGAGAACTCCGCAAAGAGAGGAGAAAGCAAATGATAGGCGACGAAAGTATGCACTATAAAGACTGCCGCAGCGGCGAGCTGGTCAACGGCATCGAGCGCAGCGCCCACCGTGCCCTGCTGTACAGCACGGGGCTGGACGAGGAGGACCTGAAAAAGCCGCTGATCGCCGTGGTGAACTCGTACACCGAGATGGTGCCCGGCCACTACCACCTGCGGGAGCTGGTGGAGTTTGTCAAGCTGGGCGTGGCAGAGGCGGGGGGCGTGGCCCGGGAGTTCTCCACCATCGCCATCTGCGATGGCATCTGTCAAGGCCACAAGGGGATGCGCTACCCCCTGCCCAGCCGTGAGATCATCGCCGATTCCATGGAGTACATGATCGAGGCCCACCAGTTCGACGGCATGGTGCTCATGCCCGGCTGCGACAAGATCGTGCCCGGCATGCTCATGGCGGCCATGCGGCTGAATATCCCGGCCATCGTGCTCCCCGGCGGCCCCATGATGCCCGGCAAGCACAAGGGCAAGGAACTGACCCTGACCGACATGCGCGAGCTGATCGGCCAGACCCAGACCGGCAAGCTCAGCGAGGAGGAGCTGCTGCAGATCGAGAAAGAGGCCCTGCCCGGCGTGGGCACCTGCGCCATGCTGGGGACGGCCAACACCATGAGCTGTCTGGCCGAGGTGATCGGCATGTCTCTGCCCGGCTGCGGCCTGGCCCACGCGGTGTCCGCCAAAAAGCGCCGCCTGGCCAAGCAGTCCGGCCGCCGCATCGTGGAGATGGTGAAGGAGGACCTCACCCCCCGGAAGATCATGACCCGGGAGGCCCTGCGCAACGGTATTGCCGCCAGTATGGCCATGGGCGCCTCCACCAACTCGACGCTGCATATCCCCGCCATAGCCCACGAGGCGGGTATCGAGCTGGGCTTTGACGACTTTGACGAGATCAGCCGCAAGGTGCCCTATCTGTGCAACATCAAGCCCTCCGGCCAGTACCCTCTGCTGGCGCTGGAGGAGGCCGGCGGCATCCCCGCCGTGATGAAGGCCATCGAGTCCAAGCTGGACCTGGACCAGATGACCGTGACCGGCAAGACGGTGGGGGAGAACCTGAAGGACGTGCCCCTGGTGGAAAACGATCTGATCTTCCCCTTGTCCGCCCCCAAGCGGGAGGAGGGCGGCCTGGCTATCCTCCACGGCAACATCGCCCCCAAGGGCGCCGTGGTCAAGGTATCCGGCGTCAAGCCGTCCATGCACTACTTCGAGGGCCGGGCCCGGGTGTTCCACTCCATGGAGGAGGCCAGCTACGCCGTTTCTAATGACCAGATCAAATACGGCGACATTCTGGTGATCACCTACGAGGGGCCCAAGGGTGGTCCCGGCATGCGGGAGATGCATATGACCACATCCCTGATCGTGGGCCGTGGCATGGATGAGAGCTGCGCCCTGATCACCGACGGACGCTTCTCCGGCGCGACCAGAGGGCCGTGCATCGGCTATATCTCCCCCGAGGCGGCGGCCGGCGGCCCCATTGCTGCGGTGGAGGAGGGGGATAAGATCATCATCGACATCCCTGACCGCACCCTGACCCTGTGCGTGCCCGACGAGGAGATCCAGCGCCGGCTCAGCCAGGTCAAGCACATCCACAAGGAGGCCACGCCCGCCCTGCGGAGATATGCCGCTCTGGTGACCAGCGCGGACCAGGGCGCCGTTCTGAAGACCCCGGACGAGCTGTGATCTGATCCGAAACATAAAAAATGTCCCCGCCTCATACGAGGCGGGGACATTTTTTATGAGACAAATTCAGTCCAGCGTCAGGCCGGTGATGGCGAAGCCGAACATGGAGTCGTCCTCCTCCAGCTGGACGCGGAAGGTGTGCAGCACCTTGCCCGTCTCCAGATACACCATCTCTCCGGTGATGACCCGGCCGGTATTGCCGGTGGGGTAGCTGGAGGTGAGGGTCACCTGAGACAGGCCCTCGTCCCCCCGGGACAGCTGATAGGTGTCGCCGTCGGCGTCATAGGTGATGCGGTCAGCCAGCTCCTCCGGCAGCTGGGGCAGGCCGGTCAGCTGGGGGAACATGGGGATGGCAAGATCCATCACGGCCTCGCCGGGCAGGGTCAGGTAGGCGTCGGACAGCTCCGCGCGGTCGTCCATCCGGCCGTACAGGCTGAGCATGTAGTACAGGGCGACCCACTGGAAGCGGGGGTCGTCGGGGGTGTAGTCCAGGTCGTTTTCGTCCATGGCCAGCACCAGCGCGTGAATGGCGGGCTGCATGGCGGTCCAAGCGTCGGTCTGGGCGGGGGCGGAGCCGGCCTCGTAAGAGGTATCGGGCTGTGCGTCGGCGTCAGAGGGCAGACGGGGTTCGGCCAGAACGGCTCCGCCCAGAGTGACCATCAGTACAGCGGCGGCCAAAGCAGCGGTGAGAAGCTTCTTCATCAATAAGCCCTCCTTTCCTTTTGTACCCTGAGTATACCAGAACGGACTGTAACCATCTCATCGAAGCCGTTACGCGGCGGTGAAAAAACGGTTACAGATCGGTATCACTTTTCGGGCGGAAGCAACAAAATGACGGAATGTTCCGCAAAACAGAGCACCAGATGTTGCGGTTTTGACAGAAGGGGGCAAAAGACTGCCGGAGCGGGAAAAGATGCCGATCCCGGTTGACCCCGGGGAGGATCTGCGATAAAATAAGACAAAAGGACCCGAGAAGTCCCACCCTGCGGGGTGGGACTTCTGCGGCGGAAACACAGAGAGATGGGAGACACACCATGTTAGACCACGAGCAGGAGCTTCAATTTGTCCAGGCCCGCCGGGCGGCCATCGCCCGGGATCTTATCCGCCTGAATCCCCAGCAGCAGCAGGCGGCGCTGGCCACCGAGGGGCCGCTGCTGCTGCTGGCGGGGGCCGGCAGCGGCAAGACCACCGTGCTGATCCACCGGGTGGCCAACCTGATGCGGTACGGGCGGGGCTCCGACTGCCCCGAGGTGCCCGACTGGGTGACGGCGGATGACCTGGCCTTTCTCCAGCGGTACGCCCAGAAGGGGGCTTCTACCCAGGAGGAGCGGGAGCGCCAGGTGCGCCTGTGCCAGGTGGAGCCCGCCGCCCCCTGGTCCATCCTGGCCATCACCTTTACCAACAAGGCGGCGGGGGAGCTGAAGGAGCGGCTGGAGAAGATGCTGGGCCCGGCAGCCAACGACATCTGGGCGGCTACCTTCCACTCCGCCTGTTTGCGCATCCTGCGGCGGGACATC
>CAKUHX010000053.1 GCA_934659475.1 uncultured Oscillospiraceae bacterium | reverse complement strand
ATATAGTAGCGGTCCAGCTTGGAGGTGTCGAAATACACGTTGCCCCCGGCCAGATAGGCATAGCCCTTCTCCAGCAGGCGGGTGATGATCTTGATATAGTCGTCGATCAGGCCGGTGGCGGGCTGCACCACGTCGGGAGTCTTGATGTTCAGCTTGGCGCAGTCGGAGAAGAAGGCATCGGTGTAGTACTTGGCGATCTCCATGACGGTCTTGTGCTCCCGCCGGGCGCCCTTGAGCATCTTATCCTCGCCCTCGTCGGCGTCAGAGGTCAGGTGGCCCACGTCGGTGATGTTCATCACCCGGTTCACATCGTAGCCGGTCCAGCGGAGATACTTCTCCAGTACATCCTCCATGATATAGCTGCGCAGATTGCCGATATGCGCGAAATGATATACTGTGGGGCCGCAGGTATACATTTCCACATGGCCGGGGGTATGGGTGACGAATTCGTCCTTCCTATGCGTGGCAGAGTTATAAAGCAGCATATTGATGTTCCTTTCTCCGGGGGAGCGAGCCCCCTGTTCTGTATATTTCTTCCCCTATCGGGGCTGGATCGTCTGTGTTTCCGCCGCGCGGGCCAGATACTGTTCGTCCAGCAGCCGCTCGATAAAGTCCAGGCGGGAGGACAGGACGTCCAGCCGTTCCAGCATCGGGTCCTTTACGCTGGTCTGGTCCACATCATCGGCATAGTGGGTGGTCTGCCCGGCGATCCGGACGATCTGGGCGGGGATGCCCACGGCGGTGGCGCTGTCCGGCACCTCGCTGAGCACCACGGCGTTGGCCGCGATCCGGGCATTGTCCCCCACCCGGAAGGGGCCAAGCACCTTGGCCCCGCAGCTGATCAGAACGTTGTTCCCGATCGTGGGGTGGCGCTTGCCCTGGTCCTTGCCGGTGCCGCCCAGAGTCACGCCGTGGTAGAGCAGGCAGTCGTCTCCGATCTCCGCTGTCTCCCCGATGACGATGCCCATGCCGTGGTCGATGACCAGGCGGCGGCCGATGGTGGCCCCGGGGTGGATCTCGATGCCCGTGATATGCCGGGCGAGCTGGGAGTTCAGCCGGGCCAGAAAGCGGCAGTTGTGCCGCCACAGGAAGTGGCTGACTCTGTGAAAGAGAATGGCGTGTACCCCCTGGTAAAGCAGGAAGATCTCCAGCTTTGACCGGGCCGCCGGGTCGCGGCGCTGATAGGCTTCAAGAGTTTCGTTCAATGCATTGAACATGGGTCCTCCTTAATTCCAGATTCGTGAGCCGGAGGGAACAAAAAACGCCCCTTACGTCCCCATGGACATAAGAGGCGGCGCTGCCGCGGTCCCACTCTCGTTTCTCACTTTCCGGCCGTTATCGGGGCCGAGCCGGGCGGCATTGCCCGCCGCGCTCCCGGACGCACTTCACGCGCTCCTGCCGTGGGACCGCTCTCAGTCGGTGGCGTTCCCTCTCTGTCCGTCGGTGTGGGCGCTACTTTTCCGTTCTCCGCGCTTACAAGATAGTATATTATCATCAGGCCGGAGCGGTGTCAAGTGCCCCGGCCCATCTCCCGCCGATTTTCCCTGTTTTCGTCCAAAGGCGGGCCTGCTTCCAAAAATGTGGAGGTTTGAGGAGAAATGGACGCTTTTGAGGAGAAAAGCCTCTTCCCTCTCCATTCTTTTTATGTTATCATATCATAGGAAAGGAATTATGAGATGATGGGAGTCCGGTGACCATGTATTTGAAGAATCCTGAATACTTTCTTACCATCGTGAAAGAGCGCAGCATCTCCCGGGCCGCTGAAAAGCTCTATCTGTCCCAGCCCTATCTCAGCCAGTATCTGGCCAAGCTGGAATCCAACCTGGGGGTGACCCTGCTGGACCGCTCCCGCTCCCCCCTTCAGCTGACCCAGGCGGGCGCCCTGTTCCAGGCCTATCTGGAGCGGCAGGCCTATCTGAACCGGCAGCTGGAGAGCGATCTGCGGGACCTTCAGGACCGGAAACGGCCCGAGTTGCACATCGGGGTATCCCCCTGGCGCGGCTCCGTTGTGATCCCCGACATCATGCCCCGCTTTTCAGAGCATTATCCCGATGTGCATCTGGTGCTGCACGAGTGCCCGGTGCCCCAGCTGTCCACCCTGGCCCAGGACGGGGTCACCGATCTCTGTCTAGTCCCCATGCCCATCGACCTTGGGGAGCTGACCTACGAGCAGGTGATCCACGAGCGGGTGCTCATGTGTATCCACAAGGACAACCCCCTGGTAAAGGGGGTGGACAGCCCCTATACTGCCCCCAAGCACTTCGACCTGTCCCGCCTGGGGCAGGAGCGGGTGATCATGCTGCCCGCCGACTGGTGGGTGTCCAAGCTGCTGTACAACGCCTTCTCCTCCCATAATATGGAGCCGAAGGATATTCTGATCACCACCAACAACAACACGGCCATCAACCTGGCCGCGGAGAAAATGGGGGTGTCCTTCCTGTTTGAAAGCGGCATCCTGCGCACCCCCTATATGGACAGGCTGTCCTTCTTTACCGTGGGCGAACCGCCCATCACCGCCAATCTGACGGTGACCTATAAGAAAAACGCCTTCCTCTCCCCCGCCGCCCGCACGTTTATCGACCTGGTGAAGGAGAAATACCGCTCCTTTGACCGGATGACCCCCTGAACAGGGGCAAATACATCCCACACCGGAAAGGAGCGCTTCTCATAGACACCGTATTTCTCTCTCCCGCGCAGACCGTGGCCCTGTACGCCCAGGCGGGCAGCGCAAAGACAAAGCGGCCCACAGCCCAGCTTGTCCTGCTGGGCATATTGGCAGGGGCTCTGATCGCCCTGGGCTGCGCCGCCACCAACACGGCGGCCTACGGCATCGCCGACACCTGGACGGCGCGCATGGTATGCGGCCTGCTGTTTCCCTTCGGACTGGGCATGGTGATCATGTCCGGAGCCGAGCTGTTCACGGGCAACTGCCTGATCGCCATCTCCCTGCTGGAGCGCCAGTGCACCCCTGCCGGGATGCTGCGCAACTGGGCGATCGTCTATCTGTCCAACTTTGCCGGCGCCCTGCTGGTAGCGGCGGGCTGCGCCTTCTTCGGCCAGTTGAACTACTCCGGCGGACTGCTGGCCGTGTTCACCATGAAGCTGGCCGCCGGCAAGTGTGCCCTGCCCTTCCAGAACGCCTTTGTGCTGGCCATCCTGTGCAACCTGCTGGTGTGCCTGGGGGTCATCCTGGCCATGACCGCAAAGGACACCGCCGGCCGCTTCATCGGGGCCTTTCTCCCCGTGTGCTACTTCGTCATCTGCGGCTTTGAGCACTGCGTGGCCAATATGTATTACATCCCCGCGGGGCTGATGGCCAAAGCCGTCCCCGCCTACGCTCAGCTGGCCGCCGAGATGGGGGTGGATCTGTCTGCCCTCACCGTGGGCAATTTCCTGTCGCGCAATCTGCTGCCCGTTACTCTGGGCAACCTGGTGGGCGGGGTGGGCATCGCCGCCCTGCTGTGGTACTGCAACCGGAAAAAATAACTTCCGATCTCTTAAGCCGGGAGATAATAAAAGGACCCCAGAGACATAAAACAGGTACAGCGCCCCGCGCCGCACCAGTTTTTATCGGCTCCGCCCGCGGCAAAGCAACAGCAGGGTGCTTGCCGGGGCGCAGATCCTGTGCTACAGTTTGATCAAGGAGATGATCTGCATGGAGACCAAGGATATTTTACTCGAACTGAGGACCAAAAAGGGCCTGTCCCAAGAGGAGCTCGCCGAGCGGCTCTTCGTGACCCGCCAGGCGGTATCCCGCTGGGAAAACGGCGAGACCACACCCAACACCGAGACGCTGAAGCTGCTGTCACAGTTCTTCGACGTCTCTATCAACACCCTGCTGGGCTCCCCCAGGCAGCTGATCTGCCAGTGCTGCGGCATGCCCCTGGAAGATGCCGCGATCAGCAGAGAACCGGACGGCTACTTCAACGAGGACTACTGCAAGTGGTGCTACACAGACGGCCAGTTCCAATACACCAGCAAGGAGCAGCTGATCGACTTCTGCGTGGCCCACATGTCGAGCGAGAGCTGGCCCGCCGAGCAGGTCCGCGCCCACATGGAGGCCCTTGTGCCGAATCTGAAGCACTGGGCCGGCTGATCCCCGCGGCCCACCCCGGGCGGCGGAGCGTCCGTCTGACCGCAAAACAAAAAGGAACACCCCCGGAGTCTGCGTCTCCGGGGGTGTTCTGGTATGGGGGCCTGCGCTCCCCCATGCCGTTCTGGCAGTTAGAGTGTTTTGTGTCAATGGGAGGTGTATTGAAAAGAAGGAGTAAAGCTTCTCTAACCATGATTAGATTAGCATATGCTAACCGTTTTGTCAACGGTTTTTTTAAGTTTTTTTTGAGAAAATTTTCCGTGGCCTCTCCGCAGACGGACCTCGTTAGTCCAAAAGATCCCCGGCGGGCATCGCCCGCCGGGGATCTTTTTTACTTATTCAGCTTTTCGATGGCCGCCTTAGCCGCCATCTGCTCCGCTTCCTTCTTGCTGTGGCCCTGGCCAGCGCCCACAGGCTCGCCGTTGAGCTGTACCTCCACAAAGAAGCGCTTATCATGGTCCGGCCCCTCGGAGCCGGTGAGCCGGTATTTCAACACCTGTCCGCTCTCCCGCTGGACCAACTCCTGCAGGGCGGTCTTATAGTCCCGGGACGCATTCAGCCCCTCGATCTCCCGCGAGAGGATATACTTCTGGATGATCTTCCGGGCAGAGCCGATGCCCCCGTCCAGATAGACGGCGGCCAGAACGGCCTCTACCGCATCGGCCCGGATGGAGGGCCGGGTGCGGCCGCCGCCGGTCTCTTCCCCCTTGCCCAGCTTCAGATAGTCGCCCAGACCAAGATCCCGGGCTACCTCCACCAGGCTCTCCTCGCACACCAAAGCGGCCCGGGTGCGGGTCAGTTCCCCCTCAGGCAGGTCGGGGTGGTTGCGGTACAGGTGCTCCGCCACCACCATGCCCAAAATGGAGTCCCCCAGAAATTCCAGGCGCTCGTTGCTCTGCAGCCTGCCCTTGCTCTCGTTGGCGCAGGAGCTGTGGGTCAGGGCGTTCTCCAGCAGGGACTGGTCCCGAAAGGTATAGCCCAGCTTTTCTTCCAAACTCTTCATAGAGTCCTTCCTCTCGCACGTTCCCAACCGTTCTTTGCAGTTCCGGCCCCGCGGGCCGGGAGCACAAAGAGCAACTGGGCTTTAATGATCAGCGCCCCGCCTTTCGGGCGGAGCGCTGTACAGCAGTCCGTGACCGGCTCAACCGTCGATCTTTTTCTGCAGCAGGCGCACCAGGTCGCCCACAGTGGTGATGCCGCTGGTCTCGTCCTCCTCGAACTCGTCGATGCCAAAGGCCTCCTCCAGCGCCATGCTCAGGTCCACGATGTCCACGGAATCCGCGTTCAGATCATCCTCAAAAGCGGTGTCCATAGTAATGGAATCCGCGTCAACATTGAACTGCTCGGCGATCAGCTCGCACAGCTTTTCAAAGATCACAAAGATCGCTCCTTTTTTCTTGTTGCTTTGCCCCACGGCACAGTACGTCAATACTATATGCATATTCCCCTGTGCTGTCAATAGGGTTTTTCCATTTTATGACGTGAGATCACTCCGGCTTTTCCAGGCGCATCTGCTCCACGTTGGCGGTGATGTTCTCGATGATGCCGGAGGAGGCGAACCGGGCCGCCTGGGCGATGGCGTTCACGAAGGCGTACTGGCTGGAGGAGCCATGGGCCTTGATGACCGGCTTGGAGATGCCCAGCAGGGCAGTGCCCCCCACCTCGTCAGAGCTGATGAGCTTCTTGAACTGCTTCAGCTGATCCTTCATCAGCAGGGCGGCCATCTTGGTCTTAAAGCTGCTCTTGAACATCTTCTTCATCTCCCGGGCCATGAACAGACCGGTGCCCTCCATGGTCTTCAGAAAGATGTTGCCGGAATAGCCGTCGCTGACGATCACGTCCACCGCGCCCTCCACGGCCTCCCGGGCCTCCACGTTGCCCGCAAAGTTGATGCGGCCCTCCTGCCCCGCCTTCTGCAGCATGGGGTAGACGGCGGTCTGAAGGGCGGTGCCCTTGCTGGGCTCCGTGCCGATGTTCAGCAGGCCCACCTTGGGCTCCGGGCGGCCCAGGATGTGCTCGGCGTAGTAGCTGCCCATATAGGCGAACTGCATCAGATACTCCGGGGGGCACTCGGCGTTGGCGCCGCAGTCGATGAGCACCGCGCCGCCATTGCCCGTGGGCACCACGGGGGCCAGGGCCGCCCGGCGGATGCCCTTGATGCGCTTAGTCACCAGCGTGGCGGCGGCCAGCAGCGCTCCGGTGGACCCGGCGGAGACGAAGGCGTCCCCCTCCCCGCTTTTCAGCAGGTTCAGGCCCACGGTGAGGGAGGAGTCCTTCTTCTCCCGAAAGGCGGTGGCCGGGTTGTCGCACATCTCCACCACCTCGCTGGCGTGGACGATCTCCACTCCGGCGGACAGATCCTGGATGCCATTGTCAGCCATCACCTTCAGGATCTCCTCCCCCCGGCCCACCAGAGCGATCTCTACCTTCTGTTCCCGGCTGGCCTGAACGGCGGCCAGAACGGGGGCCTGGGGGGCGTTGTCCCCGCCCATGGCGTCAACGATGATCTTCATAGATACCTTCTTTCCTCTATGGCAGTCTAATTCTTTCTATGGATACAGGATGTCCCTACGGTTTCCTTCCCCCGTGATCTTGTAGGGGCGGATATCATCCGCCCGCGGGCCACTGGCACAGCGGCCCCTACGTCATCCTCGCAAATCTTGCATAGGCACGGCGCGCCGGGTCGTCGCGCCCTACGGTGTTTCTATGTTCGTAAGGGAACTCTTCGGCCACCCAGGGGTCACAGGGGGCTTTGTCCCCTATATCTGGGATCAACTCAGATCCAGCTGTCCCAATGCCTCCAGCGCCCGCTTGGCGATCTCAGCGTTCTTGTTCCGCTTGCCCTTCACCCGGTAGCCCAGAGGCGGGATCAGGCCGAAATTCACATTCATGGGCTGGAAATTCACCACGCTGCTGTCGCTGACATACAGGGCCATGGCCCCCATGGCGGTCTCCCGGGGGAAGTTCACGGGTCCCTTCCCCTCCAAGCGGCGGGCCAGCTCCATGGCGGCCAGACAGCCGGAGGCGGTGGACTCCACATAGCCCTCTACCCCGGTGATCTGCCCGGCGAACATGATGCGCTCGTTTCCCCGCACCCGGTAGTACCGGTCCAGCAGCCGGGGGGAGTCCAGGAAGGTGTTCCGGTGCATCACGCCGTAGCGCACATACTCCGCGTTTTTCAGGGCGGGGATCATGGAGAACACCCGCTTCTGCTCCGGCCAGCGCAGGTGGGTCTGGAAGCCCACGATGTTGTAGATGCTGCCCTGAGCGTTGTCCTTGCGCAGCTGCACCACGGCGAAGGGCTCCTTCCCCGTCCTTGGATCCCGCAGGCCCACAGGCTTCAGGGGGCCGTAGCACAGGGTGTCCCGGCCCCGGCGGGCCATGACCTCCACTGGCATACAGCCCTCGAACACGCCGGAGTCCTCAAAGCCGTGGACCTCCGCCTCCTGGGCGTGGGTCAGCTCCTGCCAGAAGGCCAGATACTCCTCCTCCGTCATGGGGCAGTTGATGTAGTCCGGGGTGCCCCGGTCGTAGCGGGAGGCAAAGAAGGCGCTGTCCATATCGATGCTCTCAAAGGTGACCAGAGGGGCAGCGGCATCGAAGAAATTCAGATACTTGTTCTGGGGGAACAGCTCCGCGATGGCCCGGGACAGGGCGTCTGAGGTCAGGGGGCCGGTGGCCACGATGACCTGACCCTCTTCCGGGATCTGGGTCACCTCTCCCTCCTCCACGGTGATGTTGGGGTGGGAGCGGATCTTCTCCGTCACCGCGGCAGCAAAGGCGTGGCGGTCTACCGCCAGGGCGCCCCCGGCCTCCACCCGGTGCTCGTCGGCGCAGGCCATGATGAGGGAGCCGCAGCGGCGCAGCTCCTCCTTCAAAAGGCCCACGGCATTCTCGATCTGGTCGGAGCGCAGGGAGTTGGAGCACACCAGCTCCGCAAAGTCGGCGCTGTGGTGGGCGGGGGTCATTTTCTTGGGCTTCATCTCCAGCAGGCGCACGGGGATGCCCCGCCGGGCCAGCTGCCAAGCGGCCTCGCTGCCCGCCAGGCCGGCGCCGATGACGATCACAGGTTCCATATCTCTCTCCCTATTCATTGGTCTGTGCGCCCCACCAGATAGTCGATGGAGACGCCGTATAAATCAGCCAAAGCGACCAAAACGGACGCAGCAGGCTCCCGTTCCGCATTTTCATAACGCTGGTAGGTACGCTCTGCGATTCCGATTTTTTCCGAAACAACTTTTCGGGTCCATTTTCTTTCTGCGCGCAAAGCAATTAAGTTTTTCGCCAAAATTTCCATTTTGCGCTCATTCTCCTCTTGACACGACCGTTCGGTCTGAATATAATGTAAGCAAGTTTAGACCATATGGTCTAAAAGGAGTTGTATCTCTGATGAATGACTTAACAAATGCGCTCTATGAATTCGTCACGGCCCGGCGCATGGGCCGGGTATTCGACGACCCGGAGTACCGCAGCATCACGTCCAGTGCCCAGGGCAAGGAGGACCGCCTGCGGGAGCTGCTGGATCAGGACGGCAATAAACTCCTCACCGACCTTATGAATGAGCAACTCCTGCAGTTCGCCCTGGAGATGGAGGCCATGTTCCTATCCACCGTGGATCTGTGCCGGGAGTTGGGGCAGATGGTGCGGTAGGCACGGGCGGATCATATCCGCCCCTACAGAGTCCTCATGACCTTGTATGGACATGGCGCACCGGGTCGCAGCGCCAGAAAAAAGCCCCCTCATCCGGCCCTTCGGGCCACCTTCCCCCCTGTGGGTGGAAGGCTTACCGGGCGGCTTTTGGCCGTCCAGGAGTCATAGGGGGCTCTGCCCCCTATACCAAAAACGGGTGGGTGGGAGGGTCCTGATTTACCGGATAAAATGGGTGAACACAGGCTCCTCCCGCTCCGGCAGGCCATACTTCTCCTTCCCCAGCTGGATGCTCTTCATCAGGAAGGTCATGTTCCGTGCCAGGGTGCGCATGGTCTGAAGGCCCTCGGCATCGCCGGCAGCCTCGCCGGCCTCTCGGCCGTGGATGCTGTTCCAGTACTGGCTGGTGGCGATGGGCATCCCGCTGATGGCGAAGAATTTGTTCAGCTCGTCAAAGGTGGCGGACAGGCCGCCCCGGCGGGCGGCCACCACGCAGGCCCCCACCTTCATGCGCTTATCAAAGGGGGTGCTGAAAAACAGCCGGGTGAGCAGAGCTACCAGAGTGGCGTTGGCGGAGGCGTAGTACACCGGGCTGCCCACCACCAGCCCGTCGCAGGCCTGGAACTTGGGGGCCAGTTCGTTCACCACATCGTCAAACACGCAGTGCCCCAGCTTGACGCACTGGCGGCAGGCGATGCAGCCCCGGATGTCCTTCTGGCCCACATGGATCAGTTCGCAGGTCACGCCCTGTTCGGTAAACACTTTTTCCATCTCATGCAGGGCCAGCGCCGTGTTTCCATTGGCTCTGGGGCTGCCGTTCAGCATCAAAACGTGCATATACTGCTCCTTCTTTACTCCTGCGCAGATCTGGGCTTCTTCGCGGCGGCTCTCTTCGCCGCAGATCTGGCTGCCGGCTTTTTGGCTGCGGTGGTCTTTTTCGCCGCCGTTTTGGCCGCAGGCTTCTTGGCGGCGGTGGTTTTCTTCTCCGCTGCCGCCTTGGCTGTGGTCTTTTTAGCCCCGGCGGCAGTCTTTTTCGCCGTTGTTTTCTTGGCGGCGGGCTTCTTCGTCTCCTCCGCCGCGGGGGCCGCCCCCTCTTCCCCGGTCTGGGCGGCGGCGGGCCTGCGCCAGCCGCCCCGCTTCTCTTCCGGAGTGAAGTTGGAACAGCTCTCGTTGATGCAGAAGGGCTTCTTGGCCCCGCGGCCCGCCTTCTTGAACATGGTCTGGCCGCACACGGGGCAGTTGTCCTTCACAGGCACGTCGAAGGTCATAAAGTCGCACTTCTTGGCCTCGTCCTTGCTGCTGACGTGCTCGCAGGCGTAATAGGTGTACTGCTTGCCCGTTTTTTTGCTCTTGCCCGTGCGCTTGAGCAGGCGGCCGCCGCACTTGGGGCACTTGCCGGGCATCTCCACCACCACGGGCATGGTGAAGTCGCACTCCGGCCAGCCGGGGCAGGCCAGGAACCGGCCGAACCGGCCGGACTTCACCACCAGCTTGCGGCCGCACTGGGGGCAGACCTCCTCCG
>CAKUHX010000052.1 GCA_934659475.1 uncultured Oscillospiraceae bacterium | reverse complement strand
CCCGCTGCACCAGCACCATATACAGCACCGTGCCCCCGCCGATGCTCAGCAGGGTGTTGTGCTTCCACTTGTGCAGCGCCGCGATAGTGGTGTCAAAGCGGATCACATAGCCCAGCAGCCCCCCCAGGGTGGCCCCGGCCACCCAGTAGAGCTGGTCCAGCAGGTTGACGAAGAACATGAACCAGCCCCGGTCCACCCCCTCCGGCGGGTCGACGGTGCAGTTGATGGTAAAGGACTCGTCGCACATGCCGAAGATCAGGTAGGGCTTTTTCCAGCCGATGTTTTTATACCGGTCCAGCATGGAGATGCCGTAAAACAGGTGCCGGGCGTTGACCATCAGGGCCATGAGAAAGGCGCGGACGGGGGCGAAGGGGGACAGCAGCAGCTCCACCGTCACGAATTCCATGGAGCCGGCGAAGATCAGGGCGCTCATGACCATGGGGTAGACGAAGGAGAAGCCCTTGCTGTGCATGAGGAAGCCGTAGGACATGCTCATGAAAAGGAAACCCACGCAGATGGGCAGGGTGCAGGGCACGGCGGCCCGGAACGCTTTTCGTTTCACGACAGATCCCTCCCAGGGAGACTTTTTACTGTCCGCCGCAGGGGGGACAGTGGTAAGGGAGATCTTAACGGCCCGCTCCGGGTTTGTCAACGGCCATACCCATGAATCCTATAGGTTTTCAGAACCATACAAAATGCCGGAGAAGGAAGGGGTCCTTCTCCGGCATTTTTCAGCTGGCCTTAGCAGTCGCGACTCAGAAGTTGTCGGTGTGCAGCTCGAAGAAACTCTGGGGATGGGCGCACACGGGGCAGACCTCGGGGGCCTTGACGCCCACCACGATGTGGCCGCAGTTGCGGCACTCCCAGACCTTTACCTCGCTCTTCTCAAACACCTGGGCGGTCTCTACATTGTGCAGCAGGGCGCGGTAGCGCTCCTCGTGGCGCTTTTCGATGGCGGCTACCATGCGGAACTTGGCGGCCAGCTCGGGGAAGCCCTCCTCCTCGGCGGTCTTGGCGAAGCCGTCGTACATGTCGGTCCACTCGTAGTTCTCGCCCTCGGCGGCGCTCTCCAGGTTGTCGGCGGTGCCGCCCAGGCCGCTAAGCTCCTTGAACCACATCTTGGCATGGGCCATCTCGTTGTCGGCGGTCTTTTGGAACAGGGCGGCGATCTGCTCATAGCCCTCGTTCTTGGCCACGCTGGCGAAGAAGGTGTACTTGTTCCGGGCCTGAGACTCGCCGGAGAAGGCGGTGCGCAGGTTCTCCTCGGTCTTGGTGCCGGCGTATTTCTGGTTGCTCATAGTTTGCTCCTCCTTTTCATATTCGGGGTGTATGTCTGCGGTCGGGCCGCCTGCGCAGGCCCCGGTCATAGTATAGCCGGGAACAGGCGGTCATTCACTAACAAGAATAATTCTTATTTATGAGGTCATTATATCACAGTGCCGGCTTTTGTCAAGGGCAAAAGAAAATTTTCCCGCTTTTGACAGCCTGCGCGCCATATGCTATGCTGAAGGGGACGAGAGGGGGTGTGTCCATGACCATACCGGATCAGGTGAAAACGGCTCTGGAGCGGCTGAACGCTGCGGGGCATGAGACGTATGTCGTGGGAGGGGCGGTGCGGGACTTTGTCCGGGGCGCGCCCCGGGCCCAGGACTGGGATCTGGCCACCGCCGCCCTGCCGGAGCAGACCCAGGCGGTGTTTCGGGACTTCCCTCTGATCGAGACGGGGCTGAAGCACGGCACTGTGACCGTGCTGCTGGACGGCCTGCCCCTGGAGATCACCACCTTTCGGGTGGATGGGGCGTACACCGACCACCGGCGGCCTGACGGGGTGCGCTTTACGGGGCGGCTGGAGGAGGACCTGGCCCGGCGGGACTTCACCATCAACGCCATGGCCTGGAGCCCGCAGCGCGGACTTGTGGACCCCTTCGGGGGGAGCGGAGACATCCGCCGCGGGCTGATACGCTGCGTGGGGACGCCGGAGCGCCGCTTTCAGGAGGATGCCTTGCGCATCCTCCGGGCCCTGCGCTTTTCCTCTGAGCTGCGCTTCGCCATAGAAAAAGAAACTGCCGCCGCCCTCCGCCGTCAGCGGGAGCTGCTGGGGGCGGTGGCCGCCGAGCGGGTGCATAGCGAGCTGACCCGCCTGCTCTGCGGCCCTGGGGCGGAGGAGGTCCTGCTGAAGTACGGGGATGTGCTGGCGGTGCCCATCCCGGAGCTTGCGCCCATGTTCGGCTTTCAGCAGCATAACTCCCACCACGACCGGGACGTGTGGGCCCATACGGCGGCCGTTGTGGGGGCCGTCCCGCCCCGGCCCGTGCTGCGGTGGGCGGCGCTGCTCCACGATGTGGGCAAGCCGGAGTGCTTCACCGTGGATGAGAAGGGCACCGGACATTTTTACGGCCACGCACGGCGGGGGGCGGAACTGGCAGACGCCGTTCTGTCCCGCCTGCGCTTTGACGCCCGCAGCCGGGAGCGCATCGTGGAGCTGGTGCGCCGCCACGACGCCCCCATCCCCCCGGAGGAGGGGGCGGTAAAGCATCTGCTCAACCGCATGGGGCCGGAGGGGGCGGAGGAGCTGATCGCCCTGCACCGGGCGGATACCCTGGGGCAGTCGCCCCTGTGCCATGGCCGCTTGGCGGACTATGACCGGGCGGAGGAGCTGCGCCGGGCACTGCTGGAGCGGGCTGCCTGCTTCTCCTTAAAAAATCTGGCGGTGAACGGCCGGGATCTGCTGGCCCTGGGGCTGCGGGGGCCGGCGGTGGGCCGCGGACTGGACGCCTGCCTGGATGCAGTGATGGATGGGCGCGTCCCCAACCGGCGGGAGGAGCTGCTGACATTCTTAAAAAATAAACAGGCTTAGGGAAGATCCCTGAGCCTGTCGTTTTTTATCCTCTTTTCGCCCTTTCCGGTCACTGCGGGCAGGTGAGCACCGCCGTCTGGGCGGGGGTATCCTTTGTCACCTTCAGGCTGCTGCCGGGATAGCGCTCCACCGGCCCCTCCGTCAGGGCCAGGAAGTCCCCCACAGGGGCCAGCACCTCGTAGCCGAAGCCCTCGCCCCGGTAGTGCATGGGAAGGACGATCCTGGGCCGCAGCTCCTCCACGATGTGGTGGGCCTGCCGGGCGTCGATGGTGAAATAGCCCCCCACGGGGATCATCAGCACGTCCACGCCCCGCAGCTTCTCCAGCTGCTCCAGATCCAGGCCGTGGCCCAGATCTCCCAGGTGGGCGATCCGCATCCCTTCGGCGGACAGGATGTGGATCAGGTCGGGGCCGCGCTTGGCCCCCTGCACACTGTCGTGGAAACAGGGGAGCGTCTCAACGGACACGGCGCAGGGCCTGCCCGACAGGGCCACGCCCTGGGCATAGTTGTGGTCGGCGTGGCCGTGGCTGCACAGCACCGCGTCCGCCTTCAGCTTCAGCTCTGGAAGGCCGGGCACGCTGCCCGGGGCGTAGGGGTCCAGCACCACTGTGCCCTGGGCCGTCTCCAGGGTGAAGCAGGAATGTCCGTTCCATCGGATGATCATAGTCGCTCGCTCCTTTTCTGCTCGTTTGGCCTGTGAGGAGGGGAAGGGCGGCCCTCCGCCGTTTTTGGGGGGGCTGCGCTTGGTGATTTATACCAATAACGTGTGGAAACATCCACAAGCTGCGGCCTTATTATACCACGCCCCGGCCAAAAAGGGAAGGATCGCCGCTGTTTTTTTCCCATACAGGGGCATTTCTCCCTCTTTGCGCTGTTTTAATGTCGGTTTTGATACTGACAAGCGCCGGTTAGGGCGGCTGCGCCCCGCTGTAACTGCGCTCTAAAGGGAACGAACGGTCGAAAAGAAGCCATTTGTTCTGAATTGGGGACTTTTCTATGCGCTTTTTGCATTTTTGCACCCATTTACCTGTTGAATTTCTGCCGGTTTTGGGCTACAATACTACCCGGTGCGAAGGACGCGCCGGGAGGTGCTCTATGGTAAATATCGTGTTGGTAGAACCGGAGATACCTCAGAACACCGGCAACATCGCCCGCACCTGCGCCGCCACCCGCAGCCGCCTGCATCTGATCGAGCCTTTGGGCTTCAGCATCAGTGAGAAAGCGGTCAAGCGGGCGGGGCTGGACTACTGGTCCATGGTGGACATCACCACCTACCCCAGTCTGGACGCCTTTTTCGCGGCCCACCCCGATCCCGACCTGTGGCTGGCCACCACCAAGGCCCCCCGGGACTATACCCAGGCCCGGTTCCTGCCGGACTGCTGGCTGTTCTTCGGCAAAGAGACCGCCGGCCTGCCCGAGGACTTCCGCCGGCGGTACTATGACCGATGTGTCCGTATCCCCATGCGGCCGGACGCCCGCAGCCTGAATCTGGCCAACTCCGTGGCTGTGCTCACCTATGAGGCCCTGCGCCAGCAGGGCTTTCCGGAGCTTTCCGGCATGGGTGAGATGGCGGAGGAGCAGATCTGTTTTCCGTTTTCCTGATCAGACATCGCTGAAAGGAGTTTACTTCTTATGAACTACAACAAAAAGACCGTGAAGGACGTGGACGTGAAGGGCAAGAAGGTCCTTCTGCGCTGCGACTTCAATGTCCCCATGGCAGACGGGGCCATCACCGATGACAAGCGCATCGTGGCCGCGCTGCCCACCATCCGCTACCTGCTGGAGCATGGGGCGGCGGTGATCGCCTGCTCCCACATGGGTAAGCCCAACGCCACCTTCGAGTCCTATGTGAAAAAGCAGACCGAGAAGGGCAAGGACCCCGCCACCCTCACTGAGGAGAGCTGGAAGAGATCCCTGGCCAAGCTGAGTCTGGCCCCCGTGGCCCAGCGGCTGAGCCAGCTGTTGGGGCAGGAGGTCATCTTCGCCCATGACGTGGTGGGCGAGGACGCCATGGCGAAGGCCGCCGCCCTGCAGCCCGGCCAGATCCTGCTGCTGGAGAACACCCGCTTTGAGAAGGGTGAGACCAAGAACGATCCGGAGTTCGCCAAGAAGCTGGCCTCTATGGCCGACCTGTATGTGTCCGACGCCTTCGGCGCTGTCCACCGCGCCCACGCCTCCACCGCCGGTGTGGCTGCCTACCTGCCCGCCGTGTCCGGTTTCCTGATCCAGAAGGAGCTGGAGGTGCTGGGCGGCGCGCTGGCCGACCCCAAGCGCCCCCTGGTGGCCATTCTGGGCGGCAGCAAGGTGTCCTCTAAGATCGGCGTGATCAACAACCTGCTGGAGATCGCCGACACCATCATCATCGGCGGCGGCATGGCCTACACCTTCTCCGCCGCCCAGGGCGGCAAGGTGGGCGACAGCCTGCTGGAGGCCGACTGGGAGCAGTACGCCAACGACATGGTGAAGAAGGCTGCGGATAAGGGCGTAAAGCTGCTGCTGCCCGTGGACACCGTGATCGCCGACGCCTTTGCCCCCGATGCCGGCCACAAGGTGGTCAAGGCCGGCCAGATCCCCGACGGCTGGCAGGGCCTGGACATCGGACCGGAGACCGTCAAGCTGTACTGCGATGCCGTGGCCGACGCGGGCACCGTGATCTGGAACGGCCCCATGGGTGTGTTCGAGTTCCCCGCCTTCGCCGTGGGCACCAAGGCGGTGGCCGAGGCCCTGAGCAAGACCAACGCCATCACCATCATCGGCGGCGGCGACTCGGCTGCTGCGGTGCAGCAGCTGGGCTACGCCGATAAGATGACCCACATCTCCACCGGCGGCGGCGCTTCTCTCGAGTTTATGGAGGGAAAAGAGCTGCCCGGTGTCGCCTGCCTTCTGGATAAGTAATACTTTAAGATCAAGGTGCAGACCAGCGCAGCGTTTGACAAGCAGGACCATCGCCGAGGGCGATCTTCATAATAGAAAGGATGTAGTTTCCATGAACAGAAGATACCGCAAGACCATCATCGCCGGCAACTGGAAAATGAACAATACTATCACCCAGACGAAGGAATTCGCGGAAAAGATCAAGCCTATCATGCCCAAGGGCAAGTGGTGCACTGTGGTGCTGTGTGTGCCCGCCACCAACATCACCAGCGCGGTGCGGCTGTTCAAGGACTGCCACATCGCCATCGGCGCTGAGACCTGCCATTACGAGGACCACGGCGCCTTTACCGGCGAGATCACTGCCGAGATGATCCGTGATGCCGGGGCCAAGTATGTGATCATCGGCCACTCTGAGCGCCGCCAGTATTACAACGAGACCGACTTCACCGTGAACAAGAAGGTCCACGCCGCCCTGAACGCCGGGCTGCTGCCCATCGTGTGCGTGGGCGAGAGCCTGGAGCAGCGGGAGCTGGGCGTGACCATGGAGCACATCACTTATCAGGTCAAGTGCGCACTGGCCGGCGTGCCCGCCGAGCAGGCCCGCAAGGTGGTCATCGCCTATGAGCCCATCTGGGCCATCGGCACCGGCCGCACCGCCACGGCTGAGCAGGCCGGCGAGGTGTGCGAGGGCATCCGCGCCATCATCCGCAAGCTGTACGGCGCCCATGTGGCCCGCTCCGTCACCATCCAGTACGGCGGCTCCATGAATGCAAAGAACGCCGCCGAGCTGCTCTCCCAGCCTGACGTGGACGGCGGCCTGATCGGCGGCGCGGCCCTGAAGCCCGCCGACTTCGTAGAGATCATTAACGCGGCGAATCAGGAGTAACTCAGCCGTCCACGTCACTTCGGGGCCCCCGGCAAAGCCGAATGGCTTTGTTGGGGAGAGAAGGAGCAAGGGAGCGCAGCGAGGGATGCCCACACCTGGGCGTCCTGAGCGTAGCGGACTTTGCGACGACGAGACGGCGGCCTGATCGGCGGCGCGGCCCTGAAGCCCGCCGACTTCGTAGAGATCATTAACGCTGCTGATCAGGAGTAACTCAGCCGTCCACGTCACTTCGGGGCCCCCGGCAAAGCCGAATGGCTTTGTTGGGGAGAGGAGGAGCAAGGGAGCGCAGCGAGGGATGCCCACACTTGGGCGTTTCGAGCGCAGCGGACTTTGCGACGACGAGACGGCGGTCTGCGGCCGCCCGGAGACGTGACTGCCGACGAAAAACCTGCGCGGGGACCTCTCCCCGAAAAATGTGTCTTTGGAATATCATTTAGGAGACATTTTATTTATGAAAACACCAACGACCCTTATCATTATGGACGGCTTTGGCCTGGCCCCTGCGGGGCCGGGCAACGCCATCGCTAACACCCCCAAGCCCAATCTGGACAGGATCTTCCGGGACTGCCCCGGCTGCCGCTTGCAGGCCTCCGGTCTGGACGTGGGTCTGCCCGAGGGGCAGATGGGCAACAGCGAGGTGGGACACACCAACATCGGCGCAGGCCGGGTGGTGTTCCAGGACCTGCCCCGTATCACCCGGGACATCCAGACCGGGGACTTCTTCCAGAACCCCGCTTTCATGGAGGCCATGGACAACTGCCGGGAGTGGGGCAGCGCCCTGCATCTCATGGGCTTGCTGTCCGATGGCGGCGTCCACAGCCACATCAATCACCTCTTCGCCCTGCTGCAGATGGCCAAGGACCAGGGGCTGACCCGCGTCTACGTCCACTGTTTCCTGGACGGCCGGGACGTGCCCCCCTCCTCCGGCAAGCACTATGTAGAGCAGCTGCAGGCCAAGCTGCAGCAGCTGGGCGTGGGCCAGATCGCCACGGTCATGGGCCGCTTCTACGCCATGGACCGGGACAAGCGCTGGGACCGGGTGCAGAAGGCCTATAACGCCATCGCCCTGGGTCAGGGCGAGGTGGTCCCCGACGCCGCCGAGGGCGTTCAGCGGTCCTACGATGCCGGCGTCACCGACGAATTTGTGGTGCCCTTTGTCTGCACCCAGGACGCTCAGGTGCGGGGCAACGACTCCGTCATCTTCTTCAACTTCCGCCCTGACCGGGCCCGGGAGCTGACCCGCTGCTTTGTGGACGAGGACTTCACCGATGTGGAGCGGCCCAACGGCTTTACACCCGTCACCTTTATCACCGCCACAGAGTACGACGCCACCATGCCCAATGTCACTGTGGCCTATCCCCGGCAGAAGCTGGACAACATCTTCGGGGAGTATATCTCCAAGATGGGTCTGACCCAGCTGCGCATCGCCGAGACCGAGAAGTACGCCCATGTCACCTTCTTCTTCAACGGCGGCGTGGAGCAGACCTTCCCCGGGGAGGACCGGTGCCTGATCCCCTCCCCCAAGGTGACCACCTATGATCTGCAGCCGGAGATGTCCGCCTATGAGGTGACGGAGGAGGCGGTCAGCCGCATCCTCAGCGGGGCCTATGACGTGATCATCCTGAACTTTGCCAACTGCGACATGGTGGGCCATACCGGCGTGTATGAGGCCGCATGTAAGGCCGTGGCCGCAGTGGATGAGTGCGTGGGCAAGGTGGTGGAGGCCACCTCCAAGATGGGCGGCGTGTCCCTCATCACCGCCGATCACGGCAACGCCGAGAAGATGATCGCGGAGGACGGCACCCCCCACACCGCCCATACCACCAACCCGGTGCCCTTCTATATCGTGGGGGCCAACGTGCGCCTGCGGGACGGCCGCCTGTGCGACATCGCCCCCACCATGCTGGACCTCATGGGCCTGGAGAAACCGGCTGAGATGGACGGACAGACTTTGATCCTGAAGTAACAGTTTCCCGGTCTGTATCCGTCCTATCCAGGCTCAGCCCGCCGAAAGGCGGGCCGGCGCTTGCGCCGCAGATCCGGAGCGAAGCGCAGGATCTCCGCAGGGGCAATTCACTTGCCCCGAGGATCTTGATCCAAAGGGCCCCCAAACGGGCCTGCCCGTTTGGGATCCCTGGAGAAACCGGCTGAGATGGACGGACAGACTTTGATCCTGAAGTGATCCAAACGAAATACACCCGAGCGGCACAGCTGCCGCCATATTTGAAAGGAGCTTGATCACCATGAAACAGATGATAGAGATCGTTGATGTCGTCGGCCGCGAGATCCTGGACAGCCGCGGCAATCCCACCGTTGAGGTAGAGGTGTATCTGGAGGACGGCACCATGGGCCGTGCCGCCGTGCCCTCCGGCGCTTCCACCGGCATTTATGAGGCTTGCGAGCTGCGTGACGGCGACAAGAGCCGCTACAAGGGCAAGGGCGTTCTGAAGGCTGTTGAGAACGTGAATACCGAGATCGCCGAGGCCCTGATCGGCACCAACGTGCTGGACCAGGTGGCCATCGACCAGCTGCTGATCGACCTGGACGGCACCCCCAACAAGGAGCGTCTGGGCGCCAATGCCATTCTTGGCGCCTCCCTGGCCTGCGCCAAGGCAGCTGCCGAGTATCTGGGCGTGGCCCTGTACAACTACATTGGCGGCGTCAACGCCAAGCAGCTGCCTGTGCCCATGATGAACATCCTCAACGGCGGCGCGCACGCCACCAACAACGTGGAGATCCAGGAGTTCATGATCATGCCCGTGGGCGCCGAGTCCTTCCGCGAGGCTCTGCGTATGTGCGCCGAGGTGTTCCACACCCTGAAGAACACCCTGAAGGAGAACGGCACCCCCGCCGCCGGCGTGGGCGATGAGGGCGGCTATGCCCCCAACCTGAAAAAGGATGAGGACGCCCTGAAGGTCATCGTCCAGGCCATTGAAGAGGCCGGCTATAAGCCCGGCGAGGACTTCATGATCGCCATCGACGCCGCCTCCTCCGAGTGGTGGGACGAGGAGCAGAAGCTGTATATCCAGCCCAAGTCCGGCCGCAAGCTGACCCAGCAGCAGCTGGTGAATATGTGGAAGCGCTTTGCCGACACCTATCCCATCATCTCTCTGGAGGACGGCATGGCCGAGACAGACTGGGAGGGCTGGGCCATGCTCACAAAGGCCATCGGCAGCCGGGTGCAGCTGGTGGGCGACGACCTGTTCGTCACCAACGTCTCCCGCCTGTCCACCGGCATCGAAAAGAAGGTGGCCAACGCCATTCTGATCAAGGTCAACCAGATCGGCACTCTGACCGAGACCCTGGACGCCATCCAGATGGCCAACCGGGCCGGCTACACCGCCATCGTCTCTCACCGCTCCGGCGAGACCGAGGATGCCACCATCGCCGACATCGCTGTGGCCCTGAACGCCGGCCAGATCAAGACTGGCGCCCCCAGCCGCACCGACCGCGTGGCCAAGTACAACCAGCTGCTGCGCATCGAAGAGGAGCTGGGCGACATCGCGGAGTTCCCCGGCAAGTCCGCGTTTTTCAACCTGCGGTAAGTCCTTCTGTGCCTTTCAACGCCCCCGGCCGCTGGCCGGGGGCGTTTACTTTGGCGCCCAGCTCCCAGGGCCCCCGCGAGAGCCCAGCGGAGCGGGTCTCGCGGGGAA
>CAKUHX010000051.1 GCA_934659475.1 uncultured Oscillospiraceae bacterium | reverse complement strand
GAAATGACGGATCAAAGCCTTATTCCGCCACCTGCGGGTGGCGGAACTCCCTGCGGGAGGGCTTTTTTGACAAGCTGCTGTATTCTTATTCTTGTTTCCCCGCTCCCGCAGGGGGGCGGGGAACACTGATATGTCTTCTGCAAAGGAACACGAAATGAAATTGGGATATAATTTTTCCTGTTCTGCCTATTTCAGGAACCGCCTGATCCACCGCAGCTTCTCCCCTCTGTAGGGGTGGTAGCGCATGGGCAGATCCAGCCAGTTTGTCTTTTTCAGCACGCTGCGGTAGTGGGTAAAGGTGTCGAAGCTCTGCTTTCCGTGGTAGCTGCCCATGCCGCTGTTCCCCACACCGCCGAAGGGCAGACCCGAGCAGGCCAGATGGACGATCGTGTCGTTGACGCAGCCGCCGCCGAAGCTGCACCGGTCAAAGATCTCCCGCTCCATTTCCCTGTCCCGGGTGAACAGATACAGGGCCAGGGGTTTTGGCCTGCTCTGGATGAAGCGGACGACCTCCTCCCGCTCCTGCCAGCAGAGCATGGGCAGGATGGGGGCAAAGATCTCCTCCTGCATCGCCGGGGCGTCCGGGTCGGTCTCGTCCAGCAGGGTGGGGGGGATGAACCGCCGGGCGGCGTCCGGCTCTCCCCCGATCAGGATGGACTGCCCCTCCAGCAGGCCGTTGACCCGCCGGAAGTGCTTGTCGTTGATGATACAGGGCATCTCTCCAAAGTCCCCGCCGGGAAAAAACTCCTCCAGTGCCCGGCGGTACTCCCGGACAAAGGTGTCCTTTACCGACCGGTGGAGCAGCAGGTAGTCCGGGGCCACGCAGGTCTGCCCGGCATTGAGCACCTTGCCGAAGGCGATGCGCCGGGCGGAAAGGGGAATATCAGCGGTGGGATCCACGATCACCGGGCTCTTGCCCCCCAACTCCAGGGTCACGGGGGTCAGGTTTTTCGCCGCGGCGGCCATGACCTCCCGCCCCACGGCGGGGCTGCCGGTGAAGAAGATATAGTCGAAGGGCTGCTCCAGAAGGGTGCGGTTCTCCGCCCTGCCGCCCTCTACCACAGCCACGAACTCCGGCGGGAAGATCTCCCCCAGCAGCGCTGCGATGGCGGCCGAACTGGCGGGGGCGTAGGCCGAGGGCTTCACTATGACGCAGTTGCCCGCGGCGATGGCCCCGAGCAGCGGGATCAGGCACAGCTGCACCGGATAGTTCCACGGGGCCATGATGAGCACGCAGCCGTAGGGCTCCGGCAATATCTCCCCCTTTGCGGGGAATTGGGCCAGGGGGACGGCCACACGCCGGGGCCGCATCCAGCCCTCGAAGTGCTTCAGCTGGAAACGCAGCTCCTCCAGCACCATGCCCATCTCGGTGAAGTAGCTCTCCGCCGGGGCCTTGTTCAGGTCGGACAGCAGAGCGGCGTTCAGCCGCGCCTCATAGGCGCGCAGGGCGTGACCCAGCCGCTCCAGCGCCTGCCGGCGGAAGGCCGCCGGGCGGGTGGCCCCGGTGTTGAAATAGGCCCGCTGGCTCTCGGTGAGCTGTCGGATGTCCAAGGGTATCCCTCCTGTCAAACAAAAAAGAGGACTACGCCGAGCACCGCCGCGAACACACCTCCGGCCCGGCAGACAAATAGGGCCGCTTCAGAAGGCTCCGCGTTTTTGTAATACCAGCCCCGGCTGAGATACCAGCTTGTCCGCGGCGTAATGGCATTAAACAGGCCCACAGTCAGCAGGACCGCTCCCAGCCCCGGGCTGCCCCGGTATCGGCCTGTGTCAGGCCGCGCCTTTTTTACCACGTCGGCCAGAGCCGCAGCATCCGGATATTTACCGTACTCAAAGTCCGCGCTGCACCGCCCGGTACCGGAGTTCTCCGTCTCCTCCCACCAGTAGGTGGAGCCGTCAGGATAGGTAACATCTATTCTCCAACTGCCGCTCCCGCCGCCGAAGCTGATCTCATAGCGATAGAGGTCCGTGCCGTCAGAAATCGTGCCGTTTTCCGTGTCCACGGTGTATACTGCATCCCCTTTGGCCACGGGATACACCGTCTGCTCCGTCTTGTCGGCGCAGGCGCACAGGGACAGCGCCGTCAGTCCGGCCACCAGCAGGCACATCAGCTTTTTCATAGACTGCTCCTTTCATCTTCACAGACGGACTTTATTGTTTAGTATACCAGACCCGGTACAAAAAAAGCAAGGGGCTGCCAAAGCCAGAGGAGCCGCCGGAATAAACCGACGGCTCCTCTGGTGGTCAAAGAGGGAGGATATTGTGTCAGTCCTGGGGCGCAAAATACTTCTTCAGGGGTTTATACAGCAGGGCGGTGATCACCAGGCACAGCACCATGTCGATGAACACATAGCTGCCGTTATAGGCGGCGGAGTAGATCCAGGGGTTGGTAAAGGTGGTGTTGAACAGCTGGGTGGGCTCGTAGATGCGGTAGATGGTCACGCCGCTGATGAAGTGCACCACGAAGCGGCAGACACAGCCCACCACGGTGCCGGTGAACACGCCGCCCTTCATCTTCCGGAAGAAGCAGGCCACCCCCAGCACGCCGAAGGCCAGCACATAGTCCATCACCATGGAGGTGGGGCCCACGGCATAGGCGCCATCGAAGATCAGCTGCAGCATTCCGTAGGCAAAGGCGGTAAGGAAGCTCTCCTTCCATCCCCACCGGGCGCAGAACAGGAAGATGGGCAGCATCCCGATGCACACGCTGCCCCCCTGGGGCAGCTCCAGCAGCTTGACATAGCTCAGGGCGGTGGCGGCGGCCACCATCACGGCCCCCTCGGTCAGGGCCTGGATCTTTTGGTGTGACATAGGTTCTCCAGCTTTCTTTCTAAGATCAATCCCAACGATGTGCATCAAAAAACGCCCCATCGCGGCGTATGCGCAATGGGGCGTACCTTCTCCGTCCATATACTCGCATTCCTACGCCGGCATTACCCGGATCAGGTCTGAGGGACTGGAACGGCATTACGCTCCGATCTCAGCCGGCTTGCGCCAGCGCCCCTTGGAATTGTCGTCTTTATTATAGCGGCGGTCCCGCCTACTGTCAAGAGCACACTTGCATTCCCGCCCGCTCCGGGGTAAAATGGGGGCATCTGTGAAAAGGAGCCGATCATATGCCGCGCTGCTTTATCTATGCCGCAGGCACCTTTTACGGCCTGCGTGAGCGCCCCCGCCCCGGCGACCTTCAGATCGCCGCCGACGCCGGGCTGCTTTTGTGCCAACAGGAGGGGCTGCGCCCCGATCTGGTCATAGGGGACTTCGACTCCATGGAGCTGGAGGGCACCCCGGAGGGCTGCGTGCGCGTCCCCGTGGAAAAGGACGACACCGACACCATGCTGGCCATCCGGGAGGGGCTGAAGCGGGGCTGCACGGAGTTCCACCTATACGGCGGCACCGGGGGCGCCCGGCTGGACCACACGCTGGCCAACCTTCAGGGGCTGGCCTTCCTCTGCCGCCACGGAGCCAGAGGCTATCTCTACGACCGGGACTTCGTCTATACAGTCATCGAAAACGACACCCTCATCCTGCCCCGGCAGGTGGACTGGGGACTGGTGTCCCTGTTCAGCATGGAGGGCAAGGCGGAGCCCATCACTCTGGAGGGGCTGCAATACCCCCTGACCGGCGGCACCCTCACCGCCGACTTCCCTCTGGGTGTCAGCAACCACTTTGTGTCGGACACCGCCCGCATCACTGCGGGAAACGGCCTGCTGCTGGTGGGCTGGCAGCTGCCGCCCCACTCCTGAATACGCAAAGATCGCTCCCCAGTGAAACTGGGGAGCGATCTTGATCTTACGCTTCGGGCTTCAGCAGCTCGGTCAGGTCGATCTCCTCCGCGTCCCGCCACAGGCGCTCCAGATCGTAGAACTTCCGGGCCTCGTCGGTGAACACATGGACCACCACGTCGGAGAAGTCCATCAGCAGCCAGGTGCCGCCCCGGTGGCCCTCGATGTGGTGGGCCTGCTCGCCGTGCTTCTCCATGGCCTCCTCGCAGGCATCGGACATGGCCTTGATCTGGGTGTTGGAGGTGGCGGAGCAGATCACAAAATAGTCCGCCAGAGTGGTCAGGCCCTCGGTGCGCAGCAGCTTGATATCCTGACCCTTTTTGCTGTCCAGTGCCTTGACCAGGACAACAGCGCTCTCGTAAGAAGTCATGCTTTTTCTCCTTTTTCTGTCTGAATGCTCCCGGAGCCTTCACGCCGGACCCGGGAATGAGCCTATTTCCTCCGCCCGCGATGAGCGGACATTTTTATGCCGCGGGCAGGTCCTGAGAGGGGGGCGGCTCTGGGAATATCTCCCCCGGGTCGATGGGGTCGGGCAGTCCGCCGCTCTCGCCCCCGCTCCCGCTGTCCCCGCCGGATGAGCTGTCCCCGGGCTGACTGCTGTCGCCGCCGGGCTCTTCTCCGTTCCCGTCCCCGGAGGAGGTGTCTCCGGGCTGCTCCTCCGGCTGGGAGGTGTCGCCTGTCTGTCCGGGCTGTTCCGGCTGTTCAGTCTGCTCCGGAGGCTTGGTCTCATCTGGCTTTGTGCCGCTGTCCGTCTTGCCGGAGGAACTGTCCGTCTTGCTGCCGCCGCTGCCGGCCATCTTGGGGTCGGCCAGGGTGCCGTTGGTGACGGTAAAACCGCCGCTCTTCAGGTGGACCACCAGCTCCAGATCGGCGGCGGTGATCTCCTTCTCATAGGGATCCAGGCCGCTGTTGATCACCTTCAGCAGCTCCGTCTCGTCCAGGGTGACCAGCGCCGCCCCCTTATAGCTGAAGCTGTCCCCCAAAGGGGCGGTGGAGAAGGACACGCCGGTCTCCGGCTCCATCCCCTTGGCCAGCTCCGCAAAGGCCAGGATATTGCCCACGGACAGGTCGGTCTTTACATTCTCCGCGAAGATCTCCACCAGGGCGGGCAGCTTCAGGAAGGTGGCGGGCTGAAGGCACTTCTTCGCCGCCGCCTTCAGGAAATCCTGCTGGATCACCAGCCGGCCCACATCCCCCCGGGAGTGGCTGCCGTCGTTGTTCTTCCGGTGGCGGATCACCTGCATGGCATCGTCCCCGTTCAGCAGGCGCAGGCCCGCCTTCTGGTGGATATGCAGGTCTTGATAGGGGTCGTCGTAGTCCATGTCGAAGGGGACCTCGAATTCCACGCCGCCGATGGCGTCCACCAGCTTGCCGATGGCCTCCCACTCCACCACCACATAGAAGTCGGGGCGGATGCCCGTCAGCTTGGCCACCTGATCCTTCAGGGCGGCCATACCGTTCTCCACCTGGGTGGCCTTGTCCTTGCCCCGGTTGTAGTTATACACCGCGTTCAGCCGCTTGCTGGCGGTGCTCACGTTCACCATGGTGTCCCGGGGCAGATTCAGGCCCTGAATGGTCTTGGCCTTGGTGTCATAGGTCAGCAGCAGCATGGTGTCAGTAGAGCCGCTGATCACATCCCGGCCCACCACCAGGAAGGTATATACCCCCTCCCGCCGGCCGCCGTGGGATGTGGCCTGTCCGCCGGACTCCTCGCTGGAGGAGGGCTGGTCGATCACCGGCTCATCCGGCAGGTCGGGCACCCGAATCCACCACCGCAGGGCCAGCAGCCCCGCCAGCAGCACCACGATCACGCCCAGCAGCACCCGGCAGCGGATGCGCTGCTTCCGGTCCAGCCCCGCCCACCAAAGGCGCAGTCCTGCAAGGGCCCCCTGCCCTTCCGCCGTATGGTCCTCTCTTTTTCCGTGTTGGTTCTCTCTCATCATGTTCAGTCCTCGATCGTCACGCCCGCGGCCAGCAGCCAGTCCCGGGCCATCAAAGTTCTTTTATGGATGGGCAGCCCCCGCTCCTCCATCTCCTGGATGGTGGTCTCCACCCCCAGCAGCAGCGCCTTGTCCAGATCCTTATAGGACAGGGCCCGCAGGCGCTCCACGCCCGCAAAGTCCCGGTTGGGCTCGATATAGTCGGCCATGTAGATGATCTTCTCCAGAAGGGTCATATCCTCCTTGGCCGTGGTGTGCCAGAAAATGGCCTGACACACCTCCTCAGGTTCCCCAAAAACGTACTTGGCGATACATGCCCCTGTTTTGGAGTGCAGCAGCTTCACCGCCTTCTGCTCCAGCTCATCCAGCGCCACTCCGTATTTGGCGCACAGGGCGGTGTTCTCCTCCAGCGTCCAGTATTTGGTGCAGTCGTGCAGTGCCCCCGCCCGTCGGGCCAGAGTCTCATCCGCCCCCCAGCGCCGGGCCAGCTTGGCGGCCTCTTCCTCCACGCCCATCACATGGGGCACCCGCTTTTGCTTCATCATGTAATAGGAGCAGGCCCGCAGCTCGGGCAGCTCCAGATGCTTCAGATCGGCGCGGACGCCGTAAAGGCTGTTCATCAGGATGCAGCCATAGACCGCCGGCACCAGATACCGCCGTCCCAGCCCCTGATCCAGCCCCGCCCGCAGCCGGGTGGAGGAGATGTCCACCAGCCCCGGCAGGGTGATGGTGACGATCTCCGCCCCGAAGTGCTCCTTCAGATAGGCCCGCTGGGGGGCGAAGAGCTCCTCCCCGTCCTGTTCCGTGCGGCCGAAGGCACAGATCCCCGCCAGGGCCATGATCCGTTCCGGCTCACGCCACAGGTGGAGGGTCAGGAACATGTCCGTGCCCATGAGCAGCCACAGCTTCGCCTGCGGATACTGCCGGTGCAGCTGCTCCAGTGTGTCGGCGGTGTAGCTTTTCCCGGGGCGCCGCAGCTCCAGGTCGGACACCTCCACCGTGCCGGGCATGGCCATAGCATCCGCCATCTTCGCCGTCATCTCCAGCCGCCGCTCGGGGGACGGGGTGCCCTCCGGCAGCTCCTTATGGGGGGGCAGCGCCGCGGGGATCAGGATCAGCTTGTCCAGCTTCAGGGCGGCAATGGCCGCCCTGGCCGCCTGAAAGTGACCCAGATGGGGCGGATTGAAGGTCCCGCCGTAAATACCGATATTCATGGCAAACACCTCTGTCTCTGTATGGTTTGAGGGAGTATCGGGCTGCTTTTATAACGTGCGGCGGGCGGATGGGGACATCCGTCCCTACGGCGACATGCAGCAAAGCGTTTTTTCTATAGGGGCCGCTGTCCTCAGCGGCCCGTCTTGGCCAAAGTGATCAAGATCTTTCGGCTGGGGCAGCGCCCTTGCCCTACGGGGGCAATGCCCCCACTCATCTAAAAAAGGGGAGGTATTCAATTCCTCTTTTTGTCCGCCGCCAGCACGATCTTATCCTTCTTGTCCTTATTATGGCTTGGACGATACAGCACAAATTTTGTTCCGATGACCTGCACCACCTCGCTGCGGGTCAGGGGGGCCAAAGTCTCCGCCGCCTCCCGGGCGGACATGAGGGAGTTCTCCAGCACCCGGCCCTTGATCAGTTCCCGGGCCTCCAGGGCGTCGTTGGCCTGCTTGACCAGATTGTCCCCGATCCCGTCCTTGCCGATGATCAGGATGGTGTCAATGCCGTTGGCCAGCCCTCTCAGCTGGGCCCGCTGCTTGCTTGTCAATTCCATAGCTTTTCTTGATGCTCCGTTCCGCGGCCTGAAATAGCCGCTGTATTTTTACTCGTATCCCGCCTTTTCGCCATACCTCTTTTTGTCATTGCGAACCAGTCCGCAGACTGGTGCGGCAATCCGTTCCTCTTTGTTTCAAATACGGATTCCCACGGCAGTGACATCGGTCACTGCCTCGGAATGACAGCAAAGTAATACCAGGCCGAAAAAGCCGCTGCTGTTACTTCTTCAGATACTCCTCCAGCTTGCCGTAGAACTCCCGCATGGCCTTTCCTCTGTGGGAGATAGAGGAGCGCTCCTCTAACGTCATCTGGGCAAAGGTCTTCTTTTTCTCCGGCACAAAGAACACGGGGTTATAGCCAAATCCGTCGTTGCCCATGGGGACGAAGGCGATGGTGCCGGGGCACTCCCCCCGGGCGGTGAGCACATCGCCGTTGGGAAAGCAGCAGGTGATGACGGACACGAACTTCGCCGTGCGGGGCATCTGCCCCTTCATGTTCTCCAGCAGCAGGCGGTAGCGCCCCTCATCATCCAGACCGGGGCCGCCGTACCGGGCGGAGTACACCCCGGGCGCGCCGTTCAGGGCGTCTACGCACAGGCCGGAGTCGTCGGCGATGGCGGGCATGCCGCTGGCCTCCATCACCGCTTTTGCCTTCAGCAGGGAGTTTTCCTCGAAGGTGGTACCGGTCTCCTCCACCTCTACATCCACGCCGGCCTCCGCCTCAGAGCACACCTTCACCCCCATCTTGGACAGGAGCAGATCCATCTCTTCCAGCTTCTTCTTATTCTTGCTGGCCAATACCAATTTCATAGCGCTTTCTCCTGTTTCGATTTTTATTATTTACTGTCTGCCTCCTGTGCAGCTTCACTTCTGTTCCAGCGCGGAGCGCTGGATGCTCTGCAGCTGCCGGATGCCCCCGGCGCACAGGTCCACCAGCTGCCGCTGCTCCTCCACGGTGAAGGGGCGGCCCTCCCCGGTGCCCTGGATCTCGATCAGGCGGCCACGGTCATCCATGACGCAGTTCAGATCCACCATGGCGGAGGAGTCCTCCTCATAGCACAGGTCCAGCATGGGCCGATCTCCCACGATGCCGGCGGATACGGCGGCCACATAGCCGCTGACGGGGATCTCCCCGATCAGACCCTGCTCCTTCATTTTGCGGAAGGCCAGCATCATGGCCACGAAGCCCCCGGTGATGGAGGCGGTGCGGGTGCCGCCGTCCCCCTGGAGCACATCGCAGTCCACGGTGATGTTCCACGGGCCCAGCTTCTTCATATCCACCACCGCCCGCAGAGAGCGGCCCACCAGACGCTGGATCTCGGCGCTGCGGGGGCTGAGCTTCAGCTTGGAGATGTCCCGGCGGCTGCGCTCCCGGTTGGCCCGGGGCAGCATGGAGTATTCGGCAGTCACCCAGCCCTCCCCCTCGGGGACGTGGCGGGGCGGCTTGTCCTCCACGCTGGCGGTGCACAGCACATGGGTATTGCCGCAGCGGATCAGGCAGGAGCCCTCCGCAAATTTGTTGATATTGGGAATGATCTCAACAGGGCGCAGCTGGTCAAAGGCGCGGCCGTCCATTCTGTTCATATCTGCTCACCTTTCTTTGAAAAATATTCACTGTCGCGGCACAGCCCCGCTCAGATGATGGCCTCGGCATACTCCATAGGATCGAAGGGCTTCAGGTCGTCCACGCCCTCGCCTACGCCGGCGTACTTCACGGGCACGCCCAGCTCTCTGGTGATGGCGATGGCGATGCCCCCCTTGGCGGTACCGTCCAGCTTGGTCAGCACGATGCCGGTGATGCCCGCGGCCTCCTTGAACTGCCGCGCCTGGATCAGGCCGTTCTGCCCCGTGGTGGCATCCAGCACCAGTAGGGTCTCCCGGGCGGCATCGGGCAGTTCCCGGTCGATGACCCGGCTGATCTTGTTCAGCTCGTTCATCAGGTTCTGCTTGTTGTGCAGCCGCCCGGCGGTGTCCACCAGCACCACGTCCGCCCTCCGGGCCTTGGCGGCGCTGGCCGCGTCGAACACCACGGCGGCGGGGTCGGCCCCCTCATGCTGCTTGACGACCTCCACCCCCGCCCGGTCGGCCCAGATGGTCAGCTGCTGGGAGGCGGCGGCCCGGAAGGTGTCAGCGGCACAGAAGATGACCCGCTTGCCCTCGCTTTTCAGCTGGGCGCCGATTTTGCCGATGGTGGTGGTCTTCCCCACGCCGTTCACCCCGATGAACAGGGCCACCGAGGGCTTGGTGGACAGGTCAAGGCCCATCTCCCCCACGGTCAGGGTCTCGGCGATGATGCTCCGCATCAGCTCCCGGGCGCCCTCCACCGTCTTGATGCCCTGCTCTCTGGCCCGGCGGCGCAGCTGCTCCACCAGATCCAGGGTGACGTCCATGCCGGTGTCCGCCAGGATCAGAGACTCCTCCAGCTCGTCGTAGAAGTCGTCCGTCAGTTCAGAGCCGAAGGCGGCGAAAATATTGATCTTTTTCAGCTTGTCAAAAAAGCCCATGTCTGACCGTCCTTTTCTGTTTTACTGTTCCACTTTCTTCCCGCAGTAGGGGCAGAACTGTCCCCACTGGAAGCTGTCGTTCAATTCCTTCCCGCAGAAGGGGCAGAAGGAGGGGGCCTCCTCATCCGTCTGCTGTCCGCTGCCGCCGGGCGTGTCAATGCTCTGGCTGGCGGAAGAGCTGGGGATAGGGACCGCATTCTTCTGGGCGTCCGCCTTCAGAAAGGCGAGGATCCCCTTCACCGCCAGCACCATCAGAAGGATCAGCACGATGCCGCCGATGATGGCCGCCTTGTCGCGGGACTGTTT
>CAKUHX010000050.1 GCA_934659475.1 uncultured Oscillospiraceae bacterium | reverse complement strand
GTCTTGGCGCGGCGGCCCTGCTGCAGGCCATCGCCTACATCGTCAGCAGCATCCTGATCGGCCACACGGGGGCGGAGAACAATTCCGCTCTGGTATACATGCTGGCCGTCTCTCTTACCGCTCTGCTGACCGACGGGTATTTTTACGGCATCCTGTCCTCCCTGCTGGGCGGCTTCTGCATCAACTACTTCTTCATGTTTCCATACGCCGCCTTCTCCCTGAGCTATGCGGGCTACCCTGTGGCCATGCTCAGCATGGTGTCCATTTCCTGCGTGGTATCCGCCCTGACCTCCCGGGTGAAGAAGCAGGCCATCGAGGCCGCCCGGCGGGAGCAGAACACCAAGCTGCTGTATGAGATGAACACCCGCCTGAACGAGGAGAAGGCCGCCATCCAGCTGGAGGCCGCCCGGGAGGCCATCCACAGCAACCTGCTGCGAGCGGTGTCCCACGACCTGCGCACCCCTCTCACCGCCATCTCCGGCTCCGCCTCCGTCCTGATGAACAGCGAGGAGCTCAGCCCCGCCAACCGCGCCATGGTGGAGGACATCAAGACCGATGCCGACGCTCTGATCACCATGGTGGAGAATCTGCTGTCCATCACCCGCATCCAGGGGGGCGACATCCCCCTGAAAAAGCAGGAGGAACTGCTGGAAGAGGTGGCGGGGGACGCTCTGATCACCATCAACCGCCGTTTCCCCAACTCCCATGTGGAATTGGTGCAGTCTGACGACATCCTCTACCTGCCGGTAGAGCCCATGCTCATCAAGCAGGTCATGGTCAACCTGGTAGAAAACGCCATCCGCCACTCCGGCGACCCCACCCACATCCAGCTCAAGCTGTACCACCAGGACAACTGGGCGGTGACCGAGGTGCGGGACCGCGGCAAGGGGCTTTCGTCCGAGGTGCTGCGGGCCGTAGAACAGGGACACCAGCTGCCCAGGGATCTGTCCGGCGACTCCACCCGGGGGATGGGCATCGGCCTGTCCGTCTGCCAGAGCATCATAAAAGCGCATAACGGCTTCTTCGCCGCCGAAAATGACCCCGCAGGCGGGGCGGTATTCCGCTTTGGTCTGCCAATGGAGGAATCTGAGTATGAATGAAAAGCGTACCATCCTTTTGATCGAGGACGAGCGTGCCATCAGCAATTTCATCTGCCGCGCCCTGACTGCCAACGATTACAGGGCCGTCCCCGCCGCCAGCGGCAAAGAGGGGCTGTCCCTGTTCTTCTCCCACTGCCCCGACCTGGTGCTGCTGGACCTGGGCCTGCCCGATATGGACGGGCTGGATGTCCTCTCCCAGCTCAGCGGCCTGCCACAGGAGGTGCCGGTCATCATCATCTCCGCCCGCGACCGGGAGTCGGAGAAGGTCAAGGCCCTGGACATGGGAGCGGACGACTATGTGGTCAAGCCCTTCGGCGTGCCCGAGCTGCTGGCCCGCATCCGCACCACCCTGCGCCGCTCCGACCGCCTGCAAAACAGCCAGGACGCCCAGAAGGACGTATACCAGATCAAGGGTCTGGTGCTGGACGTGGCCCGGCACACCGTCACTCTGGACGGGACGGAGGTCCACTTCACCCAGAACGAATTCAAGATCCTGGAGCTGCTGTGCATCCACGCCGGCAAGGTGCTGACCTACGACTTTATCCTGAAGCACGTGTGGGGGCCCTATGGGGGCAGCAGCAGCAACCAGATCCTGCGGGTGAACATGGCCAACATCCGCCGCAAGCTGAACGAGAACCCCTCCGACCCCAAGTACATCCTCACCGAGCTGGGCATCGGCTACCGGATGCTGGAGGACTGATGTAATCAATATCTCACGATCCCCCGGCTTTGCCGGGGGATCTTTATTTGGAACATCCGCAAAGGTTTAACGCCTTCTTTTCGTCTCTTTCTCCAGTTTGACACACATTTTATCCCCTTTCCTGTATGATAACATCCGAAAGGAGGCTGTTATCTATGGAACAACAGCTGAGAAGCTGCCTTCTGGAGGGCGAGACCATCCGCTGGATGGGCCGGCCTTCCCCCTTCTGCCTGTCCCGGCTGCCCTTCCGCCGGTCCTTCTATCTGACCTGGCTGGCGTTCGCCGGGTGTTCCGCCGCCGCCGTCCTTCTGCTCTTTCCCCCGCTGCTGGACGGCCGGCGCTCCCTGTTCAGCACAGTGGTCATCCTCGCCGCCGTGCTCGCAGTGCCCGCGCTGTTCTCCCTGCAGCCCTTCAGCGACAAGTATAAGCTGGAGCGGCACACCCTTTACGCCATCACCAATCTGCGGGCCCTTACCATGGTGGACGGACATGTGCTGTCCCTGCCCCTGCGGCGCGGCGTGCCCACCAGCGTCTACCTGAAGGACGGCATCTGCGGCACCCTGTGCATCGGCACCGAGGACCAGCCCCCCGCCCTGTACACCTTAACTGCCGCGGTGACCGGCATCTCCCACACCAGCGGGGACAGCGGGATCGACGGGCTCTTGTTCTTTCATGTGCCCGACCCGGATGAGCTGCTGCCCTATTTCAGTTGATCATCTTCCAAAAGAGGGCCGGCCGGACCCCTCTCTCCTGGCCCGGCCGGTCCCCGGCTTTTATCCTTGCCGCCGCAAGCGCAGCGCCGTTTCTGTCCACAGAAACGGCGCTGCTTTTCTTCTAATAATTCCCTTATTCCCCGGTCAGGCGGCGGCGCAGGGTGTCCAACCCCCGGCGCTCCAGCCGGGAGATCTGCACCTGGGACACCCCCATGATCCGTGCGCACCGGGACTGGGTCATCCCCCGGTAATACCGCAGGGCCAGCACCATCCGCTCCCGCTCCGGCAGCTCCTCCAGCGCTCCCCGCAGGGCCAGCCGCTCCACCGCGTCGTCCTCGATCCCGTCGTCCCCCAGCAGCCCCTCCAGGGTCAGGCCGCTGTCTCCCGCCTCCCCCTGAAGGGACAGCACCGGCTCCGCCGCCGTCTGGGCTGCGGCGATGTCCTCCGGCGTCAGGCCGGTGTCCGCCGCCAGTTCGGACAGGGTGGGCTCCCGGCCCAGCCGCTCCTCAAGGCGGAGGCGGGCGGCCCGGATGGCCCCCGCCCGTTCCTTCAGTCCCCGGCTGACCTTCACCGGCCCGTCATCCCGCAGAAAGCGGCGGATCTCCCCGGCGATCTTAGGCACGGCATAGGTGGAGAACTGGGTGCCGTAAGCGGGGTCATACCCCCGCACCGCTTTCACAAACCCCAGGCAGCCCAGCTGGTACAGGTCGTCGGGCTCTGCTCCCCGGCCGTAGTACCGCCGCACTACCGACCAGATCAGCCCCTGATTCTCCTCCAGCACCCGCTGGCAAGCCCCGTCGTCCCCTTCCCGGGCCGCCTGGAGCAGCTCCGGCGCGGAGGGCGCCCCATTCACCGGACTTCCCGGCGGCTGATCTGCCGGGTCAGGGTGACCACGGTGCCCTTCCCCGGCTTGGAGCGCACCTTCACCCGGTCCATAAAGCTCTCCATGATGGTAAAGCCCATGCCCGCCCGCTCCACGCCGCCGGTGGTGTACAGGGGCGTGCGGGCCTGCTCCACGTCGGCGATGCCCACGCCCCAGTCCCGCACCACCATCTCCACCACGTTGTCGTCCCGCAGGCGCAGGCGCAGGCGCACCTTGCCGATGGTGTTGGGATAGGCATGGACGATGGCGTTGGTCACCGCCTCACTAACCGCGGTCTTGATGTCGTTGATCTCCTCCAGCGTGGGGTCCAGCTGGGCGGCGAAGCAGGCCGCCGCCGCCCGGGCAAAGCCCTCGTTGGCCGAGCGGCTGGGGAACTCCATGATCACCTGATTATGTACGGTCATCCTTTTTCCTCCTTACGCGAACGGGATCAGCTTGTCCAGTCCGGCGGCCTGAAAGACCCGCCGGGCCTGCTCCGGGGTGCGGATGACGGACATCCGCCCCCCTACCTCCTGCATGTGCCGCCAGGTGCGCAGCAGCACCGCGATGCCGGAGCTATCAGTGAAGGTCAGCTCCGACAGGTCCACCGTCAGCCGCAGGGGCAGCAGCAGATCGATGCGGCGGTCCAGCTCCTCCATCACCTCTTTGGCACGGTGGTGATCCAGCTCACCCACCACCCTGGCCCGCAGAACGCGGCCCTCCTCTGTGCAGTCTACCGGCATAGCTCCCGCTCCTTTTCTCCGATTTTCCGCCTTTCCGGCGGCTGTTGCCCCCATTATACGGCAGCCGCCGGTCATATTCCGCCGCAGCCTGTCGAAGGGCAACAAAAAATACGGAAGGCTTTCGCCTTCCGTATTTAGACGGCCTGCCGCTCGATCGGCAGCCGCACAGCTTCACGCCAGAGTATAGCCGCCCCGTATCAGCAGCTTCACCGTGGCCGCGCCGGCCTTCACCGCCCGGTCGGCGATGGTGGCCATATACAGGTGGTTCTTCTCCAGGGCCTTGCCGTTGTTCAGCGTGCCGCCGGTGGTGACATCGATCAGTCCCGGCTCCGTGCCGGACACCACGGTGGCCGAGCCGATGCGCAGCATCACCTCGCACCCCACCTCCAGCTTCAGCTGCTGGCCCTGGCCGAGGGTGACCACGGAGTAGGTGGCGCTGTCGCCGCCGGAGGAGCTGTTGTTCAGCTGCTTTTCATACTCCGCCAGCTTCTTGTCAAACTCCGCCGTCAGGGCGGTCTTTTTGCTGTCGGCGGCCTTCTCTGCCTGCTGGACGATGGCGGGGATCACCGTCTGCTCCAGATAGCTCAGGGTGACCAGCGGGTCGCTCTTGTCCCCGGCGGCAAATGCCGAGCCGACCGCCGCCGTCACCAGCACTGCGGCCAGCAGGCCGGCCGCCATTCTCTTTTGTTTTTTCATTGGTCCGCTCCTTTTCTCTGTGTCAAACAGCTGCTTCTATGTAGGGGCCGGCAGGCCGGCCCCTTTCACGCCATTCCCTCTGTATGCAGGCCGAAGCTCACCGCAATGGCGGTATCCACCCGGCGCATCTGCCCCTCGTCCAGATGGCCCATGTGCTCCCGCAGGCGGCGCTTATCCAGGGTCCTGATCTGCTCCAGCAGGATCACCGACTCCTTGGGCAGGCCGCAGCTGGCCGGAGCCAGAGAGATATGGGTGGGCAGGCGGGCCTTTCCCGTCTGAGAGGTAATGGCGGCGGCGATCACGGTGGGGCTGTGGCGGTTGCCCGTGTCGTTCTGCACGATGAGCACAGGCCGCACGCCCCCCTGCTCGCTGCCCACTACGGGACTGAGGTCGGCATAAAAAATGTCGCCACGCTTTACCATGTTTTCCACGTTGCTCACACTCCGCAGGAAGATAGCGCGGCGTTACAGCTCCCCCGGGGGCTATGTAACGCTGCACTATGATTGTCCCACGGGGCGGCGAAATTTATACCTGTTGGGTCAAAACTCCGCCGTACCTTTCCGCCCCGGGCCTTCGCCCGGCGCTCCAAGCCATCCTATGTCTGCGGCGGGGCGGCGGTCACACCTGCCGCCCGCCCCGGAGATACACCCGGGGCACCCGGGGGTTCACGTCGCACATCAGCTCATAGGGGATGGTGCCCGCCAGGGCGGCGGCCCGCTCCAGCAGGTGGCCGTCGTACACCGTGGCCACGTCCCCCGCCGCCGCCTCGGGCACGTCGGTAACGTCCACCATGCACATATCCATGCACACCCGTCCCACGATGGGGCACAGCTGCCCCCGGATGCGCATCTCCATGCGCCCGGACAGGGCCCGGGGATAGCCGTCCCCATAGCCGATGGGCACCACCGCCAGCCTGCTGTCCCGCCGGAGCACCTGGGTGCAGCCGTAGCTCACCGGCGTTCCCTTGGGCAGGGCCCGCACGGCGGCCACCCGGCTTTTCAGGGTGAGCACCGGCTTCAGCTCGGGCTCGTCGTCCTCCCCCATGGGGGAGAAGCCGTACAGGGCCAGCCCGGGCCGGATCATGTCCAGATGGGTGCAGGGGTACTTCAGGACCGCTGCGCTGGAGGCGCAGTGGCAGATCTCAAATTCAATGCCCCGGGCCTTCAGGGCGTCCCGGGCCTCTAAAAAGCGGGTGAACTGGGCCATGGTGTAGTCCTCGTCCCCGTCGGCGTTGGCCAGATGGGTGAACAGCCCCTCCCCCCGGATGCCGGGCAGGGCCAGCAGGGCGGCAATGTCGTCCAGCACCCTGCTGTTGTCCTCCCCCTGCCGCCAGAGGAAGCCCAGGCGGCTCATCCCCGTGTCGATCTTCACATGGACGGTGATCTCGCACCCCGCGGCCACGGCGGCGGCGGACAGGGCCCTGCCCGTGTCCAGATCCTCCACCATCTGGGTCACATGGTGCTCCGCCAGCATGGGGGCCAGCTGGGCGGGCACCTGGCCCAGACACAGAACAGGGATGGTCACGCCGGCCCGGCGCAGCTCCACCGCCTCATCCACGCAGGCCACCGCCAGCATCTCCGCCCCCAGGCGCTGGAGCTCCGGCCCGATGTGGGCCGCTCCGTGGCCGTAGGCGTTGGCCTTGCACAGGCCCAGAAAGCGGCAGCTCTCCTCCGTCTCTCCCCGCAGGGCGCGGTAGTTATGGTCCAAAGCATCCAGGTCGATCTCCGCCCAGGTGCGCATAAATGTCGTATCGGTCATTGCGGTCATTTCCGCTCCTCATCTTGTAGTTTTCTGGGGTCATCTTACTTTACCACATCCGGCTCCCGGCGTAAAGCAGTGATCTGCCCTGTTGCCCGGAAATTTTTGCACTGGCAGCAGATGACCCGCAGGCCCTCTGCCCAGATCTCTCCGCCGGTCAGCTCGTGGGTGTCCGGGCGGAACCACAGCACCGTCTCCACCCCCTCGCCGGGGGCGGCGTCCGGCGCTCCGCAGGTCACCCGCAGCAGTTCTTCCCCCTCCCGCTCCTCCATGGCGCAGGCTGTGAGAAAGCCGCTTTTCGCCGCCGTCAGCAGGGCAGGGAAGGCGGACATGGGGGACAGGCCGTCGGGCCCCAGCTCCCCGGTGTCCAGGATCAGGCCGTCGTACTCCAGGGCCCCCGTCTCTCCAGTCACCCGGGCGGCGATCCCCGCCACGGTGTCCGGTGCAGTCAGGGTGAGGACGGTCTCCTCCCCGGTCACGGCGGCGTCCAGCTCAAACTCATACACCCGCTGGCCGTAGTCCGCCGTCACGGACAGCTGGGCGGTGCACCCGGTCATGGCCAGATACTCCCCCCGGATGGTCAGGGCCAGCTCCTCCTCCGGGCTGACGCCCCCCTCCGCCCCGCAGGCGGACAGGAGCAGCAGCCCCGTCATCAGTACACAGAGCACCCCTCTGCGCACGGCGATCCCTCCTGATCTTCCTGTTCCTTCAGCACCTGGGGCAGGGCCTCGATCATGTCCCCGGGCAGCATGGCATATTCCCCAAAGCGTCCGGCGCACAGGTCCCCCGCCAGACCGTGGTAATACACCGCCGCCGCGGCCAGGCGGGGCAGGTCATCCTCCCCCCGCCGCAGCAGTCTCTGTCCCCACAGGGCGGCGGTCATCCCCGCCAGCACGTCGCCGCTGCCCCCCTTGGCCATACCGGGGCCTCCGGTGGAGTTGACCCACACCCGGCCGTCCGGGGCGGCGGTCACCGTCCCGCGGCCCTTCAGCACCACGGTGCAGCGGTGGGCGGCGGCAAAGTCCCGGGCGGCGGACAGGCGGTCGCCTATGGGAAGGGAGCAGCCGGTCAGCCGGACAAACTCCCCCTCGTGGGGGGTGAGCACCGTGGGCGCCCCTCTGCCGTCCAGCACATCTATATGCCCGGCCAGGGCATTTATGCCGTCGGCATCCAGCACCACCGGCACCTCCAGCTCCTCCAGCAGTTCCAGCACCAGCTGCTCCGTCCCCGGTCTCCGCCCCAGGCCTGGGCCGATCAGTACCGCGTCACAGCCTATGGCACGGTCAAGGATCGCTCTGTGATCCTCCGGCAGGGGGAAGGGCATAGCCTCATCGCACTTCACCGCCACGATGGGGTAGATGTCCCGGGGCACCCCCAGGAACACCAGCCCCGCCCCCGTGCGCAGGGCCGCCCGGGCGGCCAGCACCGGCGCGCCGGTATAGCCCTCGCTCCCCGCCAGGATCAGCAACCGGCCGAAGTCCCCCTTGTGGGCCTGACGGGGACGACGCGGAAGACGAAACTGAAGTGTATCCGCACCGTTCATCGCTTTCCCTCCTAAAAAATAAGGGGACGCCTCTCCAATGTCATTTCGTTAAGTGGAATCTGTCATTCCGAGGCAGTGACCGATGTCACTGCCGTGGGAATCCGTATCCCCAAAGTTTGAGAAAACGGATCGCCGCGCCAGTTTGCGAACTGGCTCGCAATGACAGGCCCATAACTTAGCGACATTGGACGCACTGCGCCCCCTTATGCTATATGATCAAATTTCTTTACTTGAGGAATCCGTTTACGATCTGCTCCTCGGCCTCCCGCTCGGTCAGGCCCAGGGTCTGCAGCTTGATCAGCTGCTCCCCGGCGATCTTGCCGATGGCCGCCTCGTGCACCAGCTGGGCGTCCACGCAGTAGGCGGTCACCTCCGGGATGGCGGCCACCACGCCGTTGTCCATGATGATGGCGTCGCACTCGGAGTGGCCGTAGCACTCACTGTTGCCGTTGATGCGGGCCATAAAGGTCTGCTTGGAGTCCCCCCGGGCCACAGACCGGGAGATCACGTTGGTGCGGCAGCCCTTGCCGTTCAGGTCCACGGTGAAGTCGGACTTGGCGTGCTGCCTGCCGTGGGTCATCACCTTCTCCCTGATGATCAGAGAGGCGCCGGGGCCCAGGTCGGCCTGGGTGCACCGGAGGGTGGAGTCCACGCCCTTGATCTGGGTGGTCTCCATCTCCATATAGGCCCCCTCCTCCAGGTGGACCACGGTGGTGGGGTTCATCACGTTCTCCCCGCCGCCGTCTCCCTCACCGTAGTGGCGCTCTACATAGCGCACCCGGGCGTTCCTGCCCACATAGAAGGTGTGGATGCCATCGTGGCGGGACTCCTGCACGCCGCAGTTGTGGATGCCGCAGCCGGCCACGATGGTCACGTCGCTGCCCTCGCCCACAAAGAAGTCGTTGTACACCATATCCTGCAGGCCGCTCTCGCTGAGGACCACGGGGATGTGCACAGACTCGTTTTTGGTACCGGGCTTGATGATGATGTCAATGCCGTCCTTGTCGTCCTTGGTGACGATGTCGATATTGGCGGTGGTGCCCCGGGCGGCCTTCTTGCCGTTGGCCCGGATGTTATACGCCCCTTCGGGCACATCGTGGAGCTCTGCCACCTTTTCCAGCAGGCTCTTCTGGATCGCGTCGATCATACTGCCATCCTCTCCCTTCTCAGTGGACCTTGTCCGCCAGCGCGCTGCACACGGTGGGGGCGGCCAGCAGCTCCGGCAGGATCTGCTCCCGCCTGCCGTCCTGCTTTACCTGGCCGTCAGCCAGCACGATGACCCGGTCGGCAATATTCAGGATACGCTCCTGGTGGGAGATGATGATGATGGAGCCGTTGATCTTCTCGTGCAGGTGCTCAAACACCTTGATGAGGTTGGAGAAGGACCACAGGTCGATGCCGGCCTCCGGCTCGTCGAACAGGGACAGCTTGGTGGCCCGGGCCATGATCATGGCGATCTCGATGCGCTTGACCTCGCCCCCGGACAGGGAGGTATCCAGCTCCCGGTCGATATAGTCCTTGGCGCACAGGCCCACCTCGGACAGGTAGGCGCACGCCTCGGGCACACCGATGGGCCGCCCGGCGGCCAGGGTGATCAGATCCTTCACCGTCAGCCCCTTGAAGCGCACCGGCTGTTGGAACGCAAAGCTGATGCCCCGGCGGGCCCGGTCGGTGATGGACAGACCGGTGATGTCCTCTCCATCAAAGAGGATACGCCCCTGCGTCGGGGGCAGAATGCCGGCGATCACCTTGGCCAGGGTGGACTTTCCGCCCCCGTTGGGGCCGGTGATGGCCACAAAGCGCTCGTCAATGGTCAGGCTGATGTCCTTCAGGATGTGCTTCAGCTCGCCGTCCTGCTCTACATCGTAGCAGAGGTGCTGTAACTCGATCATGCTTTTTCCTCCGTAGATCCCGGCGCGGGCCGGGGCTCTCCTGTTCCGGGGCGCGGCCCGCAGCGGCCGGTATTTTCCCGTCTCCGGTGAAAGCTGCCGGAAACTCCGCCCCCATACAGGGAAATTTTTCACAAAACCAAGGCTTATGATACCCTATTTCCCCTTGCATTTCAAGACATTTTATGATATAAACAGTGGTGTTCAAATGCGAAGAACGGGAAAATAGCTTTTTTCTCCCACAGAGAGGGGCGGCCGCCGGCTGAAAACTGCCCCGGGACAGAGAATGGCTTAGTTCGCCCGGGAGCGGCCCGCGAGAGCGGGACGGGTCTTCCGCCGTTACCGGAACGTTGAGTGCGCGCCCTCTGTAGGACGTGAATGCGGGTGGTACCGCGGAGGGTGATGCCTTTCGTCCCAATTTCTTTGGGAGGAAGGGCTTTTTTCATGCCCTGAAAGGAGTTCCCCATGGAGCGACTGCTCGCATCCCTGCTCACCCTGTGCTTCCTGCTGTCGGCGGCAAATCAGCCCGCCCCGCCC
>CAKUHX010000049.1 GCA_934659475.1 uncultured Oscillospiraceae bacterium | reverse complement strand
ATAACTCAAGTGCATGGGTTTATGTAGTTGGATATGCTGTTATTGCATTATTGGGAAATTTAATAGCATTGCCATTAGGAAAAAGATAACTTCCAGTTTGTCATAAAAAGAAACCATGCCTCCCTGCCGGAATGGCGGGGATCTGGATCATAAGGAGAGACGATCATGAACGAGATCATTCGCGCCATGGAGGAGCGGCGCAGCATCCGGAGGTTCAAGCCGGACATGCCCTCTAAGGAGGACCTGAAGCAGATCATCGAGGCCGGTCTGTATGCCGCCAACGGGATGGGGCACCAGTCGGCCATTATCGTGGCCGTGACCAACAAGGAACTGCGGGACAAGATCTCCGCCCTGAACTGCAAGATCGGGGGCTGGCAGGAGGGCTTCGACCCCTTCTACGGCGCGCCCGCCATGCTCATCGTTCTGGCGGAGAAGGACTGGCCCAACCGGGTGTACGACGGCAGCCTGGTCATGGGCAACCTGATGCTGGCCGCCCACTCTCTGGGTCTGGGCAGCATCTGGATCCACCGGGCAAAGGAGGAGTTCGAGCTGCCCGAGTGCCAGCAGCTGCTGAAAGAGCTGAACATCCCCGGTGAGTGGGAGGGCATCGCTCACTGTGCCGTGGGCTATATCGACGGCGAAGTGCCCGCCGCAGCCAAGCGGAAGGACGGGCGCGTGTTCTGGGCGGAGTAAAGCGGAAAACCAAAAATCCCCAAAGGAGGACCTTTATGTATTACGAGATCGTCCCCATGGCCCGGGAGCATATCCCCCAGATCGCCCGGCTGGAGCAGGTGTGCTTCTCCGCCCCATGGAGCGAGACCATGCTGGAGGAGGCGCTGTTCGACCCCCAGGCCAGCTTTCTGGTGGCGGAGGATGAGGAGGGCGGCGTGGTGGGCTACGCCGGCCTGCATGTGGTGCTGGACGAGGGCTACATCGACAATGTGGCCGTAGAGCCTGACGCCCGGAAACTCGGGGTGGCCTCCGCCCTGCTGGATGTGTTCTGCCGCTACGGTGCGTCTGCGCTGGCCTTTCTGACCCTGGAGGTGCGCGCCTCCAACGCCCCGGCCATCGCCCTGTACACCAAGTACGGGTTTAGACCGGCGGGCCGCCGGAAAAACTACTACCGGCACCCCACAGAGGATGCCATCATCATGACAAGGGAGTTCGAGCACCATGGAAATGACACTTCTCACCCGGGAACAGCTGAAGCTGGCCTATGACCGGGACCTGTCCGTCTCCTTCCCCCGGGACGAGCTGAAGCCCTTCCGGGCCATGGCGCAGATGCTGGGCCAGGGCAGCTACCGGGCCTGGGGCCTGATGGACGGGGAGGACATCGCCGGACTGGCTACCGTTTGGAACTACGCTCCGGGGTGGGCCCTGTTCGACTATCTGTGCGTGTCCCCCCACCGTCGCAGCGATGGATTGGGCTCCCAGCTGGTGCAGGGGCTGGTGCAGGCGGAGCGGGGCAACGTGCTCTTCGGCGAGAGCGAGATCCCGGAGTTTGCCCCCGACCCCGACTTGGCCCGGCGGCGCATCGGCTTTTACCAGCGTAACGGCGCCAAAGAGGCGGGGTACGACATGACCCTGTTCGGCGTGCCCTACCGGGTGCTGTACTGGGCCATGGGAGAGGTGGGTCCCGACGAGATCGCCCGGCAGCACGCGGCGGTCTATCAGCGCCGCTTTGCCCGGCCCCTCTATGACAAATATATCACCATCCCATGGAGACCCTCGGACGGGATGCCCGACCGGGTGGACTGGGCGGGAGCGGAGGAGGGATTTGAATGAACATTCTGGCTGTGGAGTCCTCCTGTGACGAGACCGCCGTGGCGGTGGTCCGGGACGGAAGGACGGTGCTGTCCAACTGCGTCAACTCCCAGATCGAGATGCACACCATCTACGGCGGCGTGGTGCCGGAGATCGCCTCCCGCAGGCATGTAGAGGCCATCACCCCCCTGACGGATCAGGCCCTGGCCGGCGCCGGGCTGGGGAAGGGGGACATCGACGCCGTGGCGGTGACCTACGGTCCCGGCCTGATCGGCGCCCTGTTGGTGGGGGTGAACTTTGCAAAATCGGCGGCCTACGCCCTGAACGTGCCCCTGATCCCGGTGCACCATGTGCGGGGCCACATCGCCGCCAACTACATCACCCACCCGGAACTGGAGCCCCCCTTCGTCTGCCTGTGCGTCTCCGGCGGCACCACCCTGATCGTAGATGTGAAGTCCTATACGGATATGGAGATCATGGGGGGCACCCGGGATGACGCGGCGGGGGAGTGCTTCGATAAGGTGGCCCGGGTGCTGGGCATCGGCTACCCCGGCGGCGGCCCCATGGACCGTCTGGCCCAGGGGGGCAACGACAGCCGCTACGATCTGCCCCGGGCCCATGTGTCCGGCCACGATCTGGATATGTCCTTCTCGGGATTGAAGACCGCCAGCCTGAACTTGATCCACAACGCCCAGCAGAAGGGGGAGACGCTGGATCTGCCCGACTTTGCCGCCAGCTTCGGCCGGGCGGTGAGCGAGTCTCTGGTGCCCCGGGTGATGGCGGCGGCACGGATGAAGAAGTACGGCAGGGTGGCCGTAGCCGGGGGCGTGGCGGCCAACAGCCGCATCCGGGCCGACCTGACGGCGGCCTGCGCCAAAACGGGGGACCGCCTGTTCCTGCCGGAGCTGAGATACTGCGGGGACAACGGGGCAATGATCGGCTGTCAGGGCTACTACGAGTATCTGGCGGGCCACACCGCCGGACTGGACCTGAACGCCTATGCCACCCGGGACATCTCCCTGGGATAAAATGAAAAACAAGGCCCCGGTCTGATAACACAGACCGGGGCCTTTGTCTCTGTCCGGCAAAAAAAGAACGGCGGGATGTCCGTTTGTGAAAGACAGACAAAAGAGAGACCTATGCCGTGGACACTTTGTCGAAAAATGTCCCTTGACTTTTTTGCTTTTTCGCTTTACACTAACGAAGTAATCGAAAGCGGGCAAAGAGACCCGCGGGCGATCCGGTCCTGTCTTGTGTCTCCCGCCTTGTCCTGAGAGAAGGGAAACGGGGGAGAGGATCGGAGAACGTATTTGAGGATCGAAAAAGAAAAGGAGCCTTTCCCATGAAAAAGAAGCTTGTTGCCCTGCTGCTGAGCGCCGCCATGTGTCTCAGCCTGGCCGCCTGCGGTCAGAAGGATACCCCCTCCGGCAATTCCGGTTCCGGCTCCGGCGCTGCCGCCGGTTCCGGCTCCGCCGCTCAGACCAAGTATAAGGTCGGCATCTGCCAGCTGGTGCAGCACGCGGCACTGGACGCCGCCACCCAGGGCTTTATCGATGCCCTGAACGAGGCTCTGCCCGGCCAGGTGGAGATCGAGAACAAGAACGCCTCCGGCGAGGCCAATAACTGCGGCACCATCGTCAACGGCTTTGTGTCTGAGGGCGTGGACCTCATCCTGGCCAACGCCACGCCGGCCCTGACCGCCGCCGCCTCCGCCACCGCCGACATCCCCATCCTGGGCACCTCCATCACCGCTTACGGCGTGGCTCTGGACATTGATGACTTCAACGGCACCGTGGGCGGCAACATCTCCGGCACCTCCGATCTGGCCGATCTCTCCAAGCAGGCCGACATGATCACCGAGTGGTTCCCCGAGACCCAGAAGGTGGGCCTGCTGTTCTGCTCCGCCGAGCCCAATTCCCTGTATCAGGTCCAGGAGGTCGCCAAGTACCTGAGCGCCAAGGGCATCGAGACCCAGGAGTTCGCCTTTACCGACACCAATGACGTCACCGCCGTGACGCAGGCCGCCGCCGACTACGCCGATGTGGTCTACGTGCCCACCGACAACATCGCCGCCTCCAACACCGAGGCCATCGCCAATGTGCTGGTTCCCGCCAAGGTGCCCGCTATCTGCGGGGAAGAGGGCATCTGCGCCGGCTGCGGCGTGGCCACCCTGTCCATCAGCTACTACGACCTGGGCGTGACCACCGGCAAGATGGCCGCCAAGATCCTCACTGGTGAGGCCGACATCTCCACCATGCCCGTCGAGTTCACCGAGGCTACCCCCAAGTACAACGCCGCTATGTGCGAGACCCTGGGCATCACTCCTCTGGACGGCTACGAGGCCATCGAGGGCTGATCCTCCCTATCATCTGGATACTTTTCCCGAAAGGGGCGGCGACCTGTTGCCGCCTCTTTCGGAGCGTCCTGAGGGATGCGCCTATTTCTCCCCCGCAGGCGGGGCTTTCAAATCAAACTGAAGGAGAAACGATATGAGTTCACTGATCAATGCCCTGCCCGGAGCAGTGGGACAGGGGCTGATTTGGGGCATCATGGCCATCGGCGTCTACATCACTTTCCGCATCCTGGACGTGGCCGACCTGACGGTAGACGGGTCTCTGGCCACCGGGGGTGCCGTGTGCGTCATGCTCATCCGCGGCGGTGTGGATCCCTGGCTGGCCATGCTGTGCGCCGTTTTGGCCGGGATGCTGGCCGGCTTTGTCACCGGCATGTTCCACACCCGCTGCGGCATTCCCGCCATCCTGGCCGGTATTTTGACCCAGCTGTCCCTGTATTCCGTCAATCTGCGCATCATGGAGAGCAAGGCCAATCAGGCCGTCAGCGTGGATAAGTACCCCCTGCTGCTGTCCCAGCGCTATGTGCGTGAGCTCAGCGCCAAGAACCCCCTGCTCATGCTGGCGGTATTCACCGCCGTGCTGATCGGCGTTCTGTACTGGTTCTTCGGCACCGAGAAGGGCAACGCCATCCGGGCTACCGGGGCCAATCCCAACATGGCCCGGGCCCAGGGCATCGACACCGGCGCCAACGTGGTGCTGGGCCTGATGCTGTCCAACGGCCTTGTGGCCCTGTCCGGAGCCCTGCTGGCCCAGTATCAGGGCTCCAGCGATGTGAACATGGGCCGGGGCGCCATCGTCATCGGCCTGGCCGCCGTGATCATCGGCGAGGTGGCCTTCGGCAAGGTGTTCCGCAACTTCGGCCTGAAGCTGCTGGCCGTGTCCATCGGCGCTATCATCTACTATATCGTGCTGCAGATCGTGCTGCAGATGGGCCTGAACACCAACGACCTGAAGCTGGTCACCGCCCTGATCGTGGCGGTGTTCCTGGCTATCCCCTACTGGAAGGGGAAGATGTTCCATCAGAAGGTACAGCCCCAGGGGGCCAAGGGAGGAAACGGCAATGGATGAGAGAAAGAACGTTCAGTCCCAGCCCGCCCGGGCCATGCTGGAGCTGAAGAGCATCTACAAGACCTTCAATCCCGGCACCATCAACGCCAAGACCGCCCTGCAGGACCTGAGCCTGACCCTGAACGACGGCGATTTCGTCACCGTGATCGGCGGCAACGGCGCGGGCAAGTCCACTATGCTGAATGCCGTGGCCGGCACCTTTACGGTGGACGCCGGCACCATCGCCATCGGCGGGGTGGACGTGACCCATCTGCCGGAGCACCGCCGGGCCAAGTTCATCGGCCGGGTGTTCCAGGACCCCATGATGGGCACCGCACCCACTATGCAGATCGAGGAGAACCTGGCCCTGGCCGCCCGCCGGGGCAGGCGCCGCGGCCTGTCCTGGGGCATCACCCGGGCGGAGCGGGAGGAGTACCGGGAGAAGCTGAAGACTCTGGGCCTGGGCCTGGAGGACCGCATGACCAGCAAGGTGGGCCTGCTGTCCGGCGGCCAGCGGCAGGCGCTGACCCTGCTGATGGCCTCCCTCCGACGGCCGGAGCTGCTGCTGCTGGACGAGCACACCGCCGCTCTGGACCCCGCCACCGCCGCCAAGGTGCTGGAGCTGTCTGACCGCATCGTGGCCGAAAACCACCTGACCGCTATGATGATCACCCACAACATGCGGGACGCCATCACCCACGGCAACCGCCTGATCATGATGAACGCGGGCCGCATCATCCTGGACATCTCCGGCGAGGAGAAGAAGAAGCTGACCAAGCAGGATCTGCTGGACCGCTTTGCCGCTCTGGCCGGTCAGCAGGAGGAGACGGATTCCGTTCTTTTGTCCTGAGTCTGCGCCGCATTTTTCGGGCGTCTGCCTTACGGCGGGCGCCCGTTTTTCTGTTTTCGGCAAAGAGGCCGGGATCCTTCCGCTTTAACCCACTGTTTTTGTGTGTTTTTTCGGAAAACAAAGGTTGACACAGGCCCCTTTTCCGCGCTAAACTATACCCAGAAAAAGCGGGACGTGTCCCGCGGAAGAAACAGAGAAGGGAGCGAGTCACATGCGCGTTTACACCGGCGTCAGCACCATGATGATGGATGATATGATGTGCATGTGCGGCATGCGCGCGATGATGTGCGCTCAAAACAGCGGCTCGCCTTGTTTCATATCCGTCGTGGGGTGCTGAGAAAGCGCCCGGATCCAGATGACGCGGACTTGGGAACAAAGTGAGTTCCCGGGTCCGTTTTTTGCTGCTATGGAGGGAGTTGACCGTATGATCGAACTCAAGCATCTGAGCAAGACCTACCACTCCTCCGCCGGAACGGTGGAGGCCCTGAAGGACATCAGCCTGACCATTGCCGACGGCGAGATCTTCGGCGTGATCGGCCTGTCCGGGGCGGGAAAGAGCACGCTGGTGCGGTGCATCAATCTGCTGGAGCGGCCCACCGAGGGCGAGGTGTGGATCGACGGGCAGGAGCTGACCGCCCTCAGCCGGGGCGAGCTGCTGCGCGTCCGCCGGGGGATCGGGATGATCTTCCAGGGCTTTAACCTGCTGGAGCAGCGCAGCGTGCTGGACAACGTGGCCTTCCCGCTGGAGATCGGCGGCATGAAGAAGGCACAGGCCCGGGAAAAGGCCAAAGAACTGCTGGCCCTTGTGGGGCTGAGCGAGCGGGAAAAGGCCTATCCCAGCCAGCTGTCCGGCGGACAGAAGCAGCGGGTGGCCATCGCCCGGGCCCTGTCCACCAACCCCAAGTATCTGCTGTGTGACGAGGCCACCAGCGCCCTTGACCCCAACACCACCCGCTCCATTCTGGAGCTGCTGCGCCAGATCAACGAGACCATGGGGGTGACCATCATCATCATCACCCACGAGATGAAGGTCATCGACCAGATCTGTGACCGGGTGGCGGTGATCGACCACAGCGTCATCGCCGAGGAGGGAAAGGTGGCCGACGTGTTCACCTCTCCCCAGTCGGAGATCGCCAAGGAGCTGATCCTGCCCCAGGACCGCAAGGCTCTGGCCGCCCAGACCGACGGCGGCCGCCGCCTGCGTATCATTTTCGACGGGCAGAAGTCCCGCCGGCCCGTGATCTCCGACCTGGTGCTGGAGTGTCAGGCCCCGGTGAACATCCTCTTTGCCGACACCAAGGACTTTGAGGGTACGGTGTACGGCCACATGATCCTGGAGCTGCCCCACGACAAGCGGCAGGAGGAGAAGATCATTGCCTGGCTGAAAAACAGCGGGGTCACCTGGAAGGAGGAAGGGTAAATGTCCGCACTGATCGCCAATATTACTGCTTTTTTTGCCGAGAAGGGGATCCCTTCTGAAATGCTGATCAAGCTGTGGGACAACGGCGTGCTCCAGAAGGGCATCTGGGAGACCGTCTATATGACGGTGCTGTCCGCCCTGTTCGCCTATCTCATCGGCCTGCCCCTGGGCATGATCCTGGCGGTGACCGACGAGGGGGGCATCCGCCCCGTCCGGTGGCTCAACGGTCTGCTGGGGGTGGTCATCAACTTCTTCCGCAGCATCCCCTGTATCATCCTCATGGTGGCTATGATCCCGGTGGCCCGCCTGATCGTCCACACCAGCCTGGGCAACGCCGCAGTCATCGTCACCCTGATCATCGCCGCCGCCCCCTATGTGGCCCGGATGGTGGAGTCCTCCATCAAAGAGGTCAACGCCGGCATCATCGAGGCTGCTCAGGCCATGGGCTGCACCAACACCCAGATCGTGCTGCATGTGCTCCTGCCAGAGGCCAAGCCCGCCCTGATCCAGGGTGCGGTGATCTCAACCGTGACCATCTTCGGCTATACCGCACTGGCCGCCACTCTGGGCGGCACCGGTCTGGGTCAGATCGCCATCATCTACGGTCACCAGCGCTCCAACGGGGACATCACCTGGCTGTGCGTAGTGCTCATGGTAGTCATTGTCCAGCTGATCCAGCTGGCGGGCAGCTTCATCGCCCGGCGCACGGATAAGCGGATCAAATAAACCCCACGGGAGGAACGGATATGAAGACAACGACTCTCTACCGCCTGCGGGCCGACAGGCGGGGCGAACGAATGTGAGCCCCGGCTGACCCCGTCCGCACTGCGGCAGTTTTCAGACCGGAGACCGGTCAAATCAAATAAAATTCAAAGGAGAATGAATCACATGAAAAAGAAGCTTGCTCTGCTGCTGACCCTTGCTCTGACCGTCAGCGCCCTGACCGCCTGCGGCCAGAAGAACGATACCCCCGCCGCCTCCGGCTCCTCCGCTTCCGGCGCCGCCTCCAGTTCCACCGGAGAGAAGGAGACTATCAAGGTGGGCGCCAGCTCCACCCCCCACGCCGAGATCCTGGAGCAGGTGAAGGACGCTCTGGCCGAGAAGGGCTATGACCTGGAGATCGTGGTGTATGACGACTACGTCCTGCCCAACAAGGCCCTGGCCGACGGCGATCTGGACGCCAACTACTTCCAGCACACCCCCTATCTGAACAGCTACAACGCCTCCAACGGCACCGATCTGGTGGCCGCCGCCAAGATCCACTACGAGCCCTTCGGCCTGTACAGCAACGGCGTGGCCTCCGTGGCTGACATTGCCGACGGCGCTACCATCCTGATCCCCGCCGACGACAGCAACGAGACCCGCGCTCTGCTGCTGCTGGCTCAGGAGGGCCTGATCGAGCTGCCCGCCGACGCCAGCGCCGAGAAGGGCGTGACCACTCTGGATATCGTGGACGCCAAGGGCTACAACGTGCAGGCCGTTCAGGCCGACACCGTGCCCGCCCAGCTGGCCAACAGCAATCCCGGCACCGTGGCCGTCATCAACGGCAACTACGCTCTGCAGGCCGGCCTGAAGGTGGCTGACGCTCTGGCTATCGAGGACGCCTCCGGCGACGCCGCCCAGACCTATGCCAACATCGTGGCCGTCCGCGCCGCCGATGCCGACAGCGCCAAGACCAAGGCTCTGGTAGAGGTGCTCCAGTCCGACGCCGTGAAGCAGTATATCGATGATACCTACAATGGCGCTGTGCTGCCTGTGTTCTGATCCAGGGCAGATCTGCCAAATCGAAAATTACCTGTTGACAAGGGTGGCCTTGCGTGCTATCATCACTTCAAACCGTTGAAGAAGAGTGAGTAAGCCTTACCCCTTCTCTTTCAGAGAGCCGCCGGCGGTGGGATGGCGGCAGAGAACATAGGGCTGAATGGACTTCCAAGGGCGAGCGGAAACGGATGGCCTTTCCATCCGGAGTATGTAAGACGGAGTATGGTCCTCCGTAATCAAAGACCGGCGTATGTCAGTACGCACTGAGTGGATGGACGATACAGTCCGTCAAGCCGGGTGGCACCGCAGATGTTTTATCTGTCCCGACAAACTGCACACGCAGTTTGTCGGGATCTTATTTTCCCCCGGAGAAAGGAGCAAAGCATATGGGACTGACACGATGGCGCGGGAACGCAGGATACCAGCCCGCCCCCGAACATAAACTACAAAATAAATTGCTTGAAAATAGAAAGAGGTTTTTGATATGAAAAAGCTGTTTACCGCCGCTCTGTCTCTTGTGATGTCCCTGTCCCTGCTGGCCGCCTGCTCCAGCAGTCCCGCCCAGTCCGGCGGCACTTCCGGCTCCGCCAGCGCCGGCTCCGCCATGTCCGTTGGCGAGACCAAGACCTTCAAGGTGGCCATCGTTCAGCAGATGGACCACGCCTCCCTGGACGAGATCCGCAGCGCCATAGAGGAGGAACTGACCGCCCGCTCCTATCAGGAGGGTTCTCAATATGTCTTCCAGTTTGACTCCTTCAGCGGCCAGAACGACGCCACCGTGCTGAACCAGATCGGCTCCCAGGTGGTCAGCGGCGGCTATGACGCCATCATCCCCATCGCCACCCTGGCCGCCCAGTGCATGGCCAACGCCACCGAGGGCACCGACATCCCCGTGGTCTACGCCGCCATCTCCGACCCCGCCGTTGCCGGCCTGGAGGGCATCGACAACGTCACCGGCACCAGCGACGCCCTGAACACCCCCTTCATCCTGGACATGATGCTCACCGCCAACCCCGATGTGAAGACCGTGGGCCTGCTGTACTCCAACTCCGAGCCCAACTCCGCGACCCCCATCGCCGATGCCAAGGCCTATCTGGAGAGTAAGGGTATCGCCTATGTGGAAAAGACCGGCAACACCACCGACGAGATCCTGTCCGCTGCCAACGCTCTGGTGGGCCAGGTGGACGCCGTATTCACACCCACTGACAATGTGGTCATGGGCGCCGCCGGCGCTGTGGCCGAGATCCTGAACGAGGCCGGCATTCCCCACTACACCGGCGCCGATTCCTTCGTCAAGGCGGGCAGCTTTGCCACCTGCGGCGTGAACTACACCGAGCTGGGCGCCTACACCGCCG
>CAKUHX010000048.1 GCA_934659475.1 uncultured Oscillospiraceae bacterium | reverse complement strand
GGCCGGGTGGTGGCCACCACGATGTCGCCGCTGCCGTCGGACAGGGGATAGCGGATATACCACAGGCTGCCGGGCTTGTCCACATACTCCACCTCGGCGTCGCTCAGGGCGGTGACACAGTGGGGGCACCAGTTGATGATCCGGCTGCCCTTGTAGATCAGGCCCTTCTCATACAGGTTGCAGAAGGTCTCACGCACGGCCTTGGAGCAGCCCTCGTCCATGGTGAAGCGGGCGCGGCTCCAGTCGCAGCTGGCGCCCATCTTCTTCTGCTGCTCTACGATGCGGTCGCCGTATTTGTTCTTCCAGTCCCACACCCGGTCCAGGAACTTGTCCCGGCCCAGGTCGTACCGGGTCAGCCCCTCGTTTACCCGCAGGTTCTCCTCCACCTTGATCTGGGTGGCGATGCCGGCGTGGTCGGTGCCGGGCACCCACAGGGCGGCGTAGCCCTGCATCCGCTTGAAGCGGATCAGGATGTCCTGCAGGGTGCAGTCCATGGCGTGGCCCATGTGCAGCTGGCCGGTGACGTTGGGGGGCGGCATGACGATGGTGAAGGGCTTCTTCTTGGGGTCGCGCTCGGCCTTGAAGCAGCCGGCGTCCTCCCACTGCTGATAGACCCGGGATTCCACCTCCCGTGGCTCGTAGACCTTGGGCAGTTCTTTGTTCATGTTGATCCTCCTATAGTTTGAATGAAGTATTCTTACTTGATATTTGTAATGGCCTTTCCGGTCTTTTCCGTGAGAAAGGCCCGGAATTCCTCCAAGGTCCCGCCGGTGAGGCTGTGCTTGTCAAAGAGCTGGCCGTGGCGCTTTCCAAGGAAGAGCACGAAGTAGTCCGGCGTCTCACAGATGCACTGGACAGCGTCGTAGCGGAACTCCGAGGCGGCCGCTTCGGTGGTGGTCTCATAGCCCTCCGGGCCAAAGACGCTCACCGCGTGATCCGTGCCGGGCAGCAGGTCCCGCTGGGAGACCCGGGCGTTGAGCTGATCCTCCCGGCATAAAACGACAAGAAGGATCAGAACGGCGGCGGCAGTGATCGTGTTGGAGATCGACCACGGCTCCTGGTTTTTCAGGGAGAGGGCGATCATCAGGATGCCCACGATCATGACGCACAAGCCGAAGATGCGGGTGCGGCGGCTGTGTTTTTTCCGGACGGACAGCCGCAGGGCCCGGCACAGGGCGGTCAGGGCCTTCCGGTCATAGTCTGTTTCAAAGCGGAATTCCATATTTGACCTCCGATCGATGGTGTCCGCCGGACTTTGGGGCGGGAGACGCGGCAGGGATGAAAAAACGCCCCGAGCCATATGGCTCAGGGCGAAAAATTCCGCGGTACCACCTGAATTTCCCCGAAGGGACACTCGATGCTCTGTAACGGGAGGGCCCGCCGGAACTTACTGCTGTGTTCAGCGCCGGAGCACGGAAGCCACCTTCGCCGCCCCCATCGCAGAGCTTGCACCGGCCGCTCTGTCTCTGTTCCCCGGGGAACGGGTACTCCTCTTCCGTATCGCTTTTGACTGGCAGTTATTATATGCGGAGATCGGGGAAAAGTCAAGGGCGGCGGGGAGATCTGCAACGGGTCGTGCGCCGCGGCGGCCTGACAGGGATGCAGATAGCCGTTCTGGGCCGCCGGGCGGCCTATTTCAAAAAGGTCTGGTAGTCCACATAGTTGTCCCACAGCAGCTTGGGGGTGTCCAGTCCATAGGGGCAGTGGGCGGAGCAGCGGCCGCAGTGCAGGCACTGGCGGATGCGCTCCATCTTCTCCTGCCACTGGGGAGACAGCCAGCCCTGAGTGGGGGCCCGGCGCAGCATCAGGGACATGCGGGCGCAGTTGTTGATCTCGATGCCCATGGGACAGGGCATACAGTAGCCGCAGCCCCGGCAGAAGTTGCCCGTCAGCTCCTTCCGGTCGTGCTCGATGGCGGCGCGGCGCTCCTCGGTCATGGCGGCGGGGCGCTGCACGCAGTCCAGGAACTGCTCCAGCTCCCAGTCGTGCTGGACGCCCCAAATGGGCAGCACGCCGGGCTGGGTCTCCATAAAGGCGGAGGCGGCATAGCCGTCCCGGATCAGACCGCCGGCCATGCCCTTCATGGCGATAAAGCCCATGTCGGCCCTGCGGCACTTCTCCACCAGCTCCTGCTCCTGGGGGCCGGACAGATAGCTGAAGGGGAACTGCAGGGTGGCGTACAGGCCGGAGTCGATGGCCTCGTGGGCCACGGACAGGCGGTGGTCAGTGATGGAGATAAAGCGGATCTTGCCCTGTTCCTTTGCCTTCAGGGCGGCGTCGTACAGGCCGTCCTCTCCGCCCGGTCTGGGGCAGAAGGAGGGGTTATGGAACTGGTAGACGTCGATGTGGTCGGTTTGCAGGTCGCGCAGGCTGGTCTCCAGATCGGCCATCAGGGCCTGTCCGGTCTGGGCGTGGCTTTTGGTGGCCAGCCAGATCTTATCCCGCACGCCCTTCAGGGCATAGCCCATCTTTTCCTCGCTGTCGGTGTAGCTGCGGGCGGTGTCGAAATAGTTGATGCCCCCGTCCACCGCCCGGCGCAGCAGGGCGGCGGCCTCCTGCCTGGTGCAGCGCTGGATGGGCAGACAGCCGAAGCCCTGCTTTTCCACCATCAGTTCTGTTTTGCCGAGTCTGAATTTTGCCATAAAGCTCCTCCTTCTTTTCGCCGGGCAGTCCGGCGGGTAAATCAAAATGCCGCCCGGCGCGGCGGGCGCAGATCACAGAGACTGCAGATATCCCTCCGCGTCGAATTCCTCCAGAAGGCTGTCCTTCCGCAGATAGAGGGGGTGGTGGGGGTGGCCCTTTTTGGAGCGCTTTCCCGCAGAATACCATCGGGCGTTCCGGGCCCGGCCCAGGTCGATCATGTCCCGGACACAGGCGGGCAGATAGGGCCGCTTTTCGATGATGGTGCCCCAGGCGGCCCAGACCGCCGGACTGCCCTCCAGGTCCAGGGAGAGCAGGTAGTCGAAGGCCTTCATATTCTCCCGGTGGAGCAGAGGGTTGTACTCCTGCTCCATGTCGTCGGGGTCGGTGGCCCGCTGGGCGTATACGTTGAACATGAGGAAGCTGTCAAAGCCGTTGTGCAGGGCCACCCGCTCCACCGACTTCAGAGTGTTGTCCAGATCGTCCGGGGCGGCGGTAGAGGGGTTGATGCCCACGCAGATCAGGGGGTGCTCCCCCCGGGTGCCCAAAATGTAGCGGTATTCGGAGTAGGCGTTGGGGACGTACAGCCAGCGGCTGACATCGTAGTCCGGGCTGGGCAGCAGGGCCCGGGCCAGGGCGCGGTCGAAGTCCATCAGGGCCAGCTCGTTGGTCTGGCAGGCGGGGATGTGCATGGAGATACCTCCTGTCGGGATTTGGATGGGGGCGGCGTTATCGGGAGCGCTCCGGCCGGTTCAGCAGCACGACGGCCCCCAGGATCGCCGCCATGCCCAGCAGCTTATACGGGGTGACGGCCTCGTGATAGACCAGGATGCCCAGCAGGGCGGCCACGAAGGGCTCTACGGTGGCCAGAATGGCGGCCTTGCCGGCCTCGACGTGCCGCAGCCCGTCGGTATACAGGCAGTAGGGCAGGGCGCAGCACAGGACCCCGATGCCCAGGGCCCCAGCCCACGCCTGCCAGCCGTTCAGGCGGGCGGGGATGGACAGGAGATCGGCCATGGGCAGGGCAAACACGGTGCAGAACACGAGGGTGTAAAACGTGACGGTGGAGGAGGAATATTTCGCCAGGGCGAACTTGCCGATGATGGAGTACAGGGCGTATCCAAAGCCCGCTCCCAAGCCGAAGAGGATGGTCATGGGGCCCACAGATCGCTGACCCAGGGGGAGCAGTCCGGTGACCAGCACGCACCCCAGAAAGGTGACCGCCAGAGCGGCCAGCTTGGCGGGGGTGAGCCGCTCCTTGAAGAACAGGGCGGACATCAGGGCCACGAACACCGGGGAGGTATACAGCAACACCGCCGCCACGGACATGGAGCTGGCGGAGATGGCGTTGAAGTAGCACCAGTTGAAGAACAGCAGAGAGCACACCCCGGTGCCGAAAAACAGATACCAGTCCCCCGGACGGATGCGCAGGGCGCCGGGGGCGGCGGCCAGCAGAAAGCCGCCATAGGCCAGAACCGACACCACGCCGCGCAGGGCCACCCCCTGGATCGAGGTGAAGCCGGCGGCGGTGAGCAGCTTCAGGAAAACGCCGATGCATCCCCACAGGGACGCGGCGGCCAGGATCTTCAAACAGGCTTTTTTCTCCATGGACTTGAGAACTCCTTCGGGAACAGCTATACTTAAGGGGTATTATAACGGGACCCGGAGGGGAACACAAGTGGATTATCCGAATATTGTCGAGGGGCGCTTTCTGGCCCGCCCCAACCGCTTTATCGCCAAGGTGGAGCTGGGCGGCCGGGAGGAGACCGTCCATGTGAAGAATACCGGCCGCTGCCGGGAGCTGCTGATCCCCGGCGCAGCGGTGTATATGCAGGACTGGGGGCAGGAGCACCCGGGGCGCAGGACCCGGTACGACCTGGTGACCGTGGATAAGGGCGGGACGCTTATCAACATGGACGCTCAGGCCCCCAACCGCCTGTTTCGGGAGTGGGCCGAGGGGGGACACTTTGTCCCCGGCCTGACGCTGCTGCGGCCAGAGACGACCCGCGGCGACTCCCGCTTCGACTTCTACTGGGAGGCGGGGGACCGCCGGGGCTTTGTGGAGGTGAAGGGGGTCACTCTGGAGGAGGACGGCGTGGTGCGCTTTCCCGACGCCCCCACTCTGCGGGGGGTGAAGCACCTGAACGGTCTGCTGAAGGCCCGGGAGGAGGGCTATGAGGCCGCCGTCTGCTTTGTGGTGCAGCTGGCGGGGGCGGACCATCTGGAGCCCAACGACCGCACCCATCCGGAGTTCGGACAGGCCCTGCGCAGGGAGGCGGAGGGCGGCGTGGCGGTGCTGGCCTTCTCCTGCCGGGTCACGCCGGACACCGTGACTCCGGCGGAGCCGGTGCCTGTGGTGCTGAACGGGCGCGCGGAGGGAGATCTGGACACCGGGGACGATCTGACCCTTGCGGAGAGGGGAAAGATCGGATAAGATCAGAAAAAATGGGAAAGGGAGCGGAAACGATGAACTATGCTTATCTCAACGGACATATCCTGAACGGCACCGCAGAGATGCAGGTGCAGGACGGGCTGGCCGTGCTGACAGAGAGGGAGAAGATCGTAGGCCTGGTGCCGGCGGGGGAGGTGCCCGAGGGGTATGCCCCTGTGGATCTGGACGGGCGGTATCTGCTGCCCGGCCTGATCAATATGCATGTTCATCTGGCGGGCAACGGCAAGCCCCAGAAGAAGCAGCGGGACAATGCCAAGCTGGTGGGACGGCTGATGGGTACCCCTATTTCCCGGGCGGCGGCCTATGGCGTGGTGGCCGGCTTTGCCAAGATCGAAGTGATGAGCGGCGTGACCACCATCCGCACTGTGGGCGGTCTGGGGGACTTCGACACCCGCCTGCGGGATGAGATCTCCGCGGGAAAGCGGGTGGGCCCCCGCATCCTGGCGGCCAACGAGGGCATCTCCGTCCCCGGCGGGCACATGGCGGGCTCCGTGGCCGTGGCGGCGGCAAACATCCCCCAGGCTCTGGCCCAGGTAGACCGGGCGAAGGAGCAGGGGGCAGATCTGATCAAGCTGATGATCACCGGCGGCGTGCTGGATGCCAAGGCCAAGGGCGTGCCCGGGGAGCTGAAGATGCCGCCGGAGATGGTGAAGGCCGTGTGTGACCGGGCCCACGCCCTGGGCTACACCGTGGCCGCCCATGTGGAATCCACCGAGGGGGTGCGGGTGGCTCTGGAGAACGGGGTGGACTCCATCGAGCACGGGGCCAAGCTGGACGACGACCTGATCCGCCTGTTCCGGGAGCGGGGGGCCTGCCTGTGCACCACCCTGTCCCCCGCCCTGCCCTACGCCCTGTTCGACCGCTCCGTCACCCATGCCACCGAGGTGGAGCAGTTCAACGGCAATATGGTGTTTGAGGGCATCAAGGACTGCGCCAGAACGGCTCTGGAGCACGACATCCCCGTAGTGCTGGGCAACGACGTGGGCTGCCCCTGGATCACCCAGTACGACTTCTGGCGGGAGCTGTATTACTTTCACAAGTATGTGGGGGTGTCCAACCGCTTTGCCCTGTATACGGCCACCGGTCGGGCGGCGCAGATCGCCGGGCTGGGGGATGTGACCGGCACGGTGGAGGCGGGCAAGTGCGCCGACCTGATCGCGGTCCGGGAGGACCCGCTGGCCGACCTGCGGGCCCTGCGCCATGTGGACATGGTGGTGACACGGGGAAGAAGGATCGACCACCCCAAGGTAAAGGTAGACCAGCGGGTGGCAGCCGAGCTGGACAAGTTCCTGTAAAACGGATCAAAAGCGGCCCTTTCCACGGGAAAGGGCCGCTTTTATGGCGTTATCGGAAGCGGGGGGAGCGGGGGCGCTTATACCGGCACAGCTGCTCCTGACAGCTGCCGCAGCGCAGACGGCGGTTGGAGCCGTACCAGAACCGCTCCGGGTGGCGGGCAAAGCGCACCTCCCAGCAGACCAGCACCACGATGCTGGTGCCCACCAGACTGCGGGCGTAGAAATGGGGCACGCACAGAAGGGGCGCGGCCATCATCCAGGAGCCCCAGGCGAAGATGCGGCAGTTGACGCAGCAGCGGTTCTTCATCAGAAAGGTCTGGAAGGGGCAGAAGAACAGCACGCACACCAAATCGAACAGGTAGCACAGGGCGCACAGCAGCACCAGCTCGGCCACGCGGAGGATGCCCCGGAGATACAGAGCGCCGAAGGTCAGGTTGATGGCCAGCCATACGGCGGCCACCTTCAGGGCGCCCCGGTTCTGCTCCCGGACGGCGGCCTTCAGCTTTTGGGGGTCGCAGCTGGGGTCGGGGTCGTAGCCGGCGGGGTACTGCTTCAGACATCCGGTGGTCAGCCCGCTTTTTGGGTCGAGCTGCACCACCATGGACAGCAGCACCGCCAGCCACAGCAGGGTCAGCGCCCAGCCGGGCCGCCCGGCGGTGAAGTCCAGCAGGTCGGGCTGGAGGAGATAGACGGTCAGAATGGTCAGAAAGACCGCCAAGCGGAAGAAAAGATCCGCAAGATAGCGCCGGGTGACCGGCGACAGGATTGACACAGAACAGGACCTCCTTTTTGGCAGGCGGGGCTTACAGCTCCCGCCGCCCCTCCAGGGCGCGCATGAGGGTGGCGTCGTCGGCATACTCCAGATGGCTGCCCACGGGGATGCCGTAGGCCAGACGGGTGACCTTGACCCCGAAGGGCTTCAGCAGGCGGCAGAGATACATGGCCGTGGCCTCCCCCTCCGTGTCCGGATCGGTGGCCATGATGATCTCATTCACGCCCCCGGCGGCCACCCGCTCCACCAGAGACTTGATGTGCAGATCGTCGGGCCCCACATGGTTCATGGGGGAGATGACGCCGTGGAGCACGTGGTACAGCCCGCCGTACTCCCGGCTGCGCTCCATGGCCATCACGTCCTTGGGGTCGGCCACCACACAGATCAGGGAGTGGTCCCGGCGGGGGCTGGCGCAGATGGCGCAGGGGCCGTCCCCCTCGGTCAGATTCTGACACACGGGACAGCAGTGGATGGACGTCTTGGCGTCCAGAATGGCCTGAGCGAAGGCGCGGGCGTCCTCCTCCGGCTGATCCAGCATATAGAAGGCCAGGCGCTGGGCCGACTTGCGGCCTACGCCGGGCAGCTTTGCAAAGTGCTCCACCAGCGTCTCCAGGGCGGGGGGAAGATATTCCATAGCGACAGGACCTCCGATGTCTTAAACTCGCAGAGCGGCGATGGCGGCGGCGGGATCCTCTTTGCCGTATACGGCGGAGCCGGCCACCAGCACATTGGCTCCCGCCTCGGCCGCCAGGGGGGCGGTCTTGGTGTTGATGCCGCCGTCCACCTCCAGCTCGCAGGCGGGGTTGTACCGGTCGATGATGGCCCGCACCTGCCGGATGGTCTCCAGCTGGCTGTCCATAAACGCCTGGCCGCCGAAGCCGGGCTCCACTGTCATCACCAGCACCATGTCCAGCTGCTCGATATAGGGCAGCACGGCCCGGGCATCGGTGATAGGCCGCAGGGCGATGGCCTTTTTTACTCCGCATTTGCCCATGATCTCCAGGGCCTGGGCGATGCGGGTGGGGTGGTCGGCCTCCAGATGGACGCTCAGCAGGTCGGCCCCGGCCCGGGCGAAGTCCTCGATGTACCGCGCGGGCTTGTCGATCATCAGATGGACGTCCAGAAACATATCGGTACACTTGCGGATGGACTGCACCACCGGGATGCCGATGGTGATATTGGGCACGAAGCAGCCGTCCATCACGTCTACATGGAGGTAGTCGGCGGAGGAGACCCGCTGGATGTCCCGTTGTAGATTTACGAAGTCGGCGGAGAGAATAGAAGGGGCGATCTTGACCATGATCCTGACTTCCTTTCCAAAATGAAGTAGAGAACGGGGCGCGGCGGGGACCGGGCGGTGGAGCAAGGGGGCGGCGGCTGGCATAGGATACACCGGCGGAACACAGCCGCCGGAAGGGCGGAGCGCTCCAGGGCTGCGCCCACGGCCACCGCCCGGCCGCCCCTGCCCGCGGCTGCGCCGCTCTTATAACAGCCGCCCGAAAGGGCGGCTGTTTTGTGCGATCCGGACTATTGTACCGTGTTTTGCGGAAGATTGCAAGAACTCCCGGCCGCGCCCGCCGATTTTCTTGACACCTATCCGGTGGAGAGGTACAATAACAGTGGATCCAAGCAGATAACTGCGCCAGCCTTTCGCGGGCGCAGAGGAACGGAAGGGGAAAGAATGGAGAGTTCTATGGAAAAACGAGTCAGGCGTTCCACCGCGCCGATCTACCTGGTGGGCGTGGTTTGGCTGGTGCTGGCGGTGAGCTCCTCCCACTCCATGGGGATGGGGGACGCGCTGCTGGCCGCTGCCCTGTCCGCCGTGGTCTTTGTGGTGGGCAAGGCGGTGTTCCCCGACAAGAGCTACGCCGTCCCCGCCGGACAGGCGGCCAAGGAGACCGAGAAAAAGGAAGAAAAGAAGCCCGAGCCCCCCAAAGACCCCGAGGTGCAGAAGCTGCTGCAGGAGCGGGAGCGGGCCCTGTCTGAGATGCGCCGGCTGAACGACAGCATCAAGGACGAGAAGATCTCCGCCCAGATCGACCACCTGGAGGAGGTCACCGGAAAGATCATCGACCAGGTGGTGGCCCAGCCCAAGAAGCGGTCCCAGATCCGCCGGTTCCTGGACTACTATCTGCCTACCACCCTGAAACTGCTCAACGCCTATGACCGCATGGCCGCCGCCGGGGTGGACGGAGAGAATATCTCCGTGACCAAGGAGAAGATCGAGGACATGATGGACACCATCGTCAAGGCCTTTGACAAGCAGCTGGACGGCCTGTTCGGCGAGGAGGCCCTGGATGTGTCCACCGACATCACGGTGATGGAGAACCTGCTGGCCCGGGAGGGGCTTGCCGGCGGCCAGATCGGCGAAGAAAACGGCGAAGTCAAGCTGGAGCTTTAAGGGGGCGCACAGATGGATCGGCTCAACGAGTATAAGCAGCGCAGCCGTACCAGCTGTCTGGTGCTGGCCCTGTGCTTTTCCATCCCTGCGGCGGCGGAGCTGCTGCTGTTTTTTGTACACGATCTCGACCCGCTGATGCTGCTGTCCTTCCTGGTGCTGGCCGGGGCCAGCGCCTTTTGGTGGCGGCGCTGGGCCGGGACGCCCAAAAAGGAAGAGAAAAAATAAAACAACAGGCGCGGCCGAAGGGGCCGCGGCCTGAACGATCAAGGAGGAGACCTGAATGAGTGACGAACTGAACCTGACACCGGAGCTGAACCTGACACCGGAGCTGACCCTGACCCCGGATACCGCCGCTGCCGCGGCCCAGGCCCCTGCGGCCCCCGAACTGACCCTGGAGCCCTCCGCCCCCGACACCGCGGCCCAGGCTGCCGCCCAGGCCGCCCGGGACGCCAACGCCGTCAAGCTGGACGAGTCTATGCTCAGCGAGGCGGAGAAGAAGATGGTGGACGACTTCTCACAGAAGATCGACATCAGCGACTCCAATATGGTCATGCAGTACGGCGCGGCGGCCCAAAAGAACATCGCCGCCTTCTCCGAGAGCGCCCTGACCAGCGTCAAGACCAAGGACCTGGGGGAGGTGGGCGACGCCCTGTCCTCTCTGGTGGTAGAGCTGAAGAACTTCGGCCAGCCCGAGAAGAAGGGCATCGCCGGCCTGTTCCAGAAGAAACGCAACGAGCTGGAGGCGCTGAAGGCCAGCTACTCCAAGGCGGAGACCAACGTGGAGAAGATCGTCCGCATGCTGGAGAACCATCAGGTGGTGCTGATGAAGGACATCGCCATGTTCGACCAGATGTATGACCTGAACACCAAGTATTACAAGGAATTGACCATGTACATCCTGGCCGGCAAGAAACGGCTGGAGTATTTGCGGGCTAACGACCTGGAGCAGCTGCGGAAAAAGGCGGAGCAGACCGGGGCCCAGGAGGACGCCCAGGCCTATAACGACTTTATGAATCTGTGCAGCCGGTTTGAGAAGAAGCTCCACGACCTGGAGCTGACCCGGATGATCTCCATCCAGATGGGCCCCCAGACCCGCCTGCTGCA
>CAKUHX010000047.1 GCA_934659475.1 uncultured Oscillospiraceae bacterium | reverse complement strand
GTCTCGATCAGGGTGAACAGCTCGTCCACCAGCCGATCCTGAGGCACCTTTTTCACGATCTGCCCCCGCTTGAACAGCAGGCCCTCGCCGATCCCTCCGGCAATGCCGCAGTCGGCGGCGGAGGCCTCGCCGGGGCCGTTGACAACGCAGCCCATGACCGCCACGGTGATGGGCTTATCCACCGTCTTTAGGCGCTCCTCCACCTGACTGGCCAGGCCGATTAGGTCGATGCGGGTGCGGCCGCAGGTGGGGCAGGAGATCAGCTCCGGTCCGTCCCTCCGCACGCCGGCGGCCTTCAGGATGTCCCGGGCGGCGTAGACCTCCTCAACGGGGTCGGCGGACAGAGACACCCGCATGGTATCCCCGATCCCCAGGGCCAGCAGACCGCCGATCCCAATGGCGGACTTCAGGACGCCCATACGGGGGGTACCCGTCTCGGTCACTCCAACATGTAAAGGATAATTGCTTTCCTGTGACATCAATTCATAGGCTTTCATGGTGGTGGATACGCTGGAGGACTTCAGGGACACGCAGATGTCATCAAAATCGAACTTGTTCAGCAGACGGATGTGTCCGAAGGCAGACTCCACCATGGCCTCGGGGCACACATGGCCATATTTGGCCAGCAGCGGCTTCTCCAGAGAGCCGCCGTTCACCCCGATGCGGATGGGGATGCCCCGCTGGCGGCAGGCGTCCGCCACCGCCTTTACCCGGTCCTCGCCGCCGATGTTGCCCGGGTTGATGCGCACCTTGTCCGCCCCAGCGGCGATGGCCTCCAGGGCCAGCTTATAGTCAAAGTGGATGTCCACCACCACGGGGATGGGGCTGAGCTCGCGGATCTTCCCCACCGCCTTGGCGGCGGCCATGTCGGGCACTGCCACCCGAACGATGTCACACCCCGCAGCGGCCAGCTTCCGGATCTGCTCCGCCGTGGCCTGGACATCGTCCGTCCGGGTGTTGGTCATGGACTGGATGGTGACAGGGGCGCCGCCCCCAATGGGGACGCCGCCCACACAGATCTGTTTTGTTTGCTTCATAACGACCTCCCCGCCTATTTTCCGAACAGCTTGCCCACGTCGCTCAGCGTGACCGCAGCCATCAGGGCCAGCAGCAGAAACAGGCCGATCATATGCACATACCCCTCATACTTGGGGTCTATCTTCTTTTTGAACAGGGCATAGCCGATGCCGTTCAGCAGCAGGAAAAACACCCGCCCCCCGTCCAGTGCCGGCAGGGGCAGCAGATTCATCACCGCCAGATTCACGGCGATCAGGGCGCCCAGATACACCACATTGGTCAGGCCCGCCTTCACGGTAGAGGACTGGCTGCCCACCTGGGTCATGGTGTCTACGATGCCCACCGGGCCGGACAGATCCCGCAGGCCCACCTGCCCGGAGATCAGCTGCCGCAGGCTGAGCCACACGACCCTGGCAAAATACAGCGCCTCGTCCCAGGCATAGCTCAGCCGCCCCGTCACCGTGGCAGGCACTGGGGCTCTCCCCACCAGGATCCCACGCATACGGGTGGTGGTGCCCTCCTCATCCGTCCTGGTCTGGATGGGCAGATATACCGTTAGCTCTATCTCCTGCCCATCCCGGCGGACCACCAGGTCCACCGTATCTCCCGCCTGACTGAGGTACTCCCTGGTCTGCCCCAGCTCGTTCACCGGCTGACCGTCCACAGACAGGAACACATCTCCCTTCTGAAGACCGCAGTTCTCAGTGCCGTAGCCCTCCATAGGTCCGGCATAGGCGTCCCCCATGGGGCGATATAGAAACAGCAGCATCACCAGTCCGACTAGGAAATTCATAAAGGCTCCGGCGCACAGGATGATCAGCTTCTTCCACAGCTTCGCGCTGCCGAAGGCCCGGGGATCGTCAGAGTCGTCATCCTCTCCCTCCATGGCGCAGTATCCCCCCACGGGAAACAGGCGGAGGGAATACTCCGTCTCCCCCCTCTGCCGGTGGAAAATGGCGGGCCCCATGCCGATGGCAAACTCGTTCACCCGCACGCCGAACAGCTTGGCGGTGATAAAATGGCCAAACTCATGGACGGCAATGAGGGCGCCGAAGATCAGGATACCGACGATGATATACAGCATAAAACCTCCAGATCGCGGAAAGATCAGTCCAGGGCCGCCCGGCGGGCCTCCTGATCCGCATTGAGTATATCCTCCAGACCAGGCTCCTGCACCACGGCCACGCGCTCCATAGCGCGCTCCACCCGGCGGGCGATGTCCAAAAAGCCGATCTTCCCCGCCAAGAACTGGGCCACGGCGGCCTCGTTGGCCCCGTTGAGAATGGCACCAGCGGTCCCGCCGGCGCGTGCCGCCTCATAGGCCAGGGCCAAGCAGCGGAAGGTTTCCGTGTCCGGCGTACCAAAAGTCAGCCCGCCGCAGCCCCACAGATCCAGGGGGGCAGCGGGGCCGGGGATCCGCCTGGGCCAGGTCAGGGCATACTGGATAGGCAGGCGCATATCCGGCGAGCCCAGCTGGGCGATCATGGCATTATCACAGTATTCCACCAGTGAGTGGATGATACTCTCCCGGTGGATCAGCACAGAAATTTTCTCCGGCGGCATGTGGTACAGGTGCATGGCCTCGATAAATTCCAGACCCTTGTTCATCAGTGTAGCGGAATCCACGGTGATCTTCGCCCCCATGGACCAGTTGGGATGCCGTAAGGCGTCCTCCCTTGTCACATGCTCCAATTCCTCAGCTTTCTTTCCATAAAAGGGTCCGCCCGAGCAGGTGAGGATCAGGCGCTTGACCTCTCTCGGATCGTTGCCCTCCAGAGACTGGAACAGGGCGGAGTGTTCGGAGTCCACGGGCAGGATCTGTGCCCCGTAGTCCCGCGCCTCTTCGAGCACCAGCTCTCCAGCGCACACCAGGGTCTCCTTGTTGGCCAGGGCGATGCGCTTTCCCTCCCGGATGGCGGCCAGAGTGGGCCGCAGGCCCACCATCCCCACCACCGAGGTGATCACCGTATCCGCGCTGGGGATGGCGGCGGCCTCCAAAAGGCCGGACATCCCCCCGGCAACCTTTACATTTGTATCTGCCAGACGGACACGCAGGTCGTCAGCGGCCTTTTCATCCACCAAGGCCACCAGTTCGGGCTTGAACTGCCGCGCCTGCTCCTCCATGCGCTCCACGCTGGAGTTGGCCGTCAGCGCCGCCACGGACATGCCGCAGGCGTCGATCACATCCAGGGACTGCCGGCCGATGGAGCCGGTAGAACCCAATACCGCAATGCGTTTGCTCATCATTTCACCTGATTTCGATCGTCATGGTCCTGCGCCCCCAAACCAGGGCGCCTGTTCCTTAAAACGCCGGGATCAGCTGCACCAGCAGCAGCAGCGTGGGCGCGGCGAACACCATGGAGTCGAAGCGATCAATGATGCCCCCATGTCCCGGCAGCAGGTTTCCGTAGTCCTTGATGCCGAACTGCCGCTTGACCAGAGAGAAGGACAAGTCCCCCACCTCGGTCACCGCGCTGCCCACCAGACCGTACAGGGCCAGCACTGGGATAGACGCATCCACCCCGGCAAAGTTCCGCAGCAGCAGACCGTACAGCACCAAAAACAGGCCGCCGCACAGGATGCCGCCGATATAGCCCTCCAGGGACTTGTTGGGGCTGACCCGGGTGATGCCCCGGTGCTTACCCAGAAACACCCCGGCAAAATAGGCCCCCGCATCGGTGAGGAAGGCGCAGATCACCGGCAGCAGCACCAGATACCGGCCGTTCTCCATCCCCTTCAGCCGCACCAGGCTGGACAGAAACACGGGGATGCCCACCCCGGCAAACAGGCACACCAGCACATATTCGAAGGGCACAGCGTGCTCGCTGTCGTACAGGCGGATGGCCACCACGAACAGGGCCACCATCAGGGCCGCGGCCGCCGTTAAAGTGACCAGGCTCCCCTGCCCCAGCCAGTAGCCCAGGGGGATGACCGCCGCCGCCAGAGCGGTGTAGACATACATCCGGTGGTGGTGGGCCACCTTGGTGGCCCGCAGGAACTCAAAGGACGCCAGCGCGCAGATGGCGGCCATGAGCACAGCCAGATACACCGGCGGCAGATAAAACAGCACGACAAAAAACAGCGGGGCCAGCACCACGGCCACAAGGATCCGTTTTAACATTCAAACACCTCCGAACCGGCGGTCGCGGCTCTGATAGACGGCGATGGCCCGCAGAAGCTCCTCCTTGGAGAAGTCGGGCCACAGCACATCGGTAAAATAAAGCTCGGAATAGGCGGCCTGCCACAGCAGGAAGTTGGACAGCCGCTGCTCTCCGCTGGGACGGATGATCAGGTCGGGGTCGGGAATGCCGGCGGAATACAGGTAACGGGACAGGCCCTCCTCGCTGAGCCGATCCGGCGCCGCCTTGCCAGCCGCACAGTCGGCCGCAAAGGCCCGGGCCGCCCGCAGCAGCTCGTCCCGTCCGCCGTAGTTCAGGCAGATGTTCACCTGGCAGCCCTCGTAGTGGGTGGAGATCTCCCGGGCGCGCTGGCACAATTCCCGCAGCTCCGGCGTCAGGGGGGACAAGTCCCCAAAGAACTCCATCTTCACCCGGTCGCGCTCCATCTTCTGGATGGCCTCCAGCAGATACTTTTTCAGCAGGCCCATGATGGCAGAGACCTCCTCCGCCGGACGCTTCCAGTTCTCCGTGGAGAAGGCATACACCGTCAGATAGTCCAGGCCGATCTCCTTGGCGTAGGTGGCGATGGTGCGGAAGGTCTCCGCCCCGGCGGCGTGTCCCGCCGTGCGGGGCAGGCCGCGCTTTTTGGTCCAGCGGCCGTTTCCGTCCATGATGATGGCCACCTGCCGGGGCAGGCGGGAGAAGTCCACCTGAGGCTGCTCCTTGGCGGATGTCTTGAAAAAGGGCATTTCCGTTTCGTTCCTTTCCTTGCTGACAGAAACAGTGCAGAACGCAGAACCTGATCCTGCGCTCTGCACCTGTCAGGCCGCCGGACAGGTCTGTATCCCGCCGGCGGCTCAGCTTTTCCTCCGGAGGATCAGACCACCAGCAGCTCCTGCTCCTTCTTGGCAGTCAGCCCGTCGATGTCCTTGCAGCGCTTGTCCGTCTGCTCCTGCAGTTCCTTCTCCAGGCCCTTCACATCGTCCTCGGTCAGCTCAGAGGCTTTCTTTTTCTTCTTGAACTCCTCCATAGCGTCCCGGCGGATGTTCCGCAGGGCCACCTTGCCGTCCTCGCCATACTTGCGCACCTGCTTGATCAGATCCTTACGGCGCTCCTCCGTCAGCTGGGGGAAGTTCAGGCGGATGATCCGACCGTCGTTCTGGGGGTTGATGCCCAGGTCGGAGGTCTGGATGGCCTTCTCGATGGCCTTCAGCAGGGTGGCGTCCCAGGGCTGGATGGTCAGGGTGCGGGGGTCAGGGGAGGCAATGGCGGCCACCTGGTTCAGGGGGGTGGGGGTGCCGTAATACTCCACCTGGATGCGGTCCAGCACGGCGGCGTTGGCCCGGCCGGCACGGACGGAGGCGTAGTTGGCCTTCACGACCTCGATGGTCTTTAGCATTCTCTCGTCATATACCTTGATCTCAGGAGTCATAATGGTTCCTTCCTTTCTTCATCAGCCGCCGGAGCGGACAGTTTTGTGGTCAGCAAAAGGCCGCTCACCCCTCTACCACGGTCCCGATCTTCTCGCCCATCACGGCGCGGATGATGTTTTCCGGGTCCTTCAGGGCGAAGAGCAGCACGGGGATCTTATTGTCCATGGACAGAGAGGTGGCAGTGGAGTCCATCACCTGCAGGTGCTGGGCCAGCACATCGTCGTAAGAGATGGAATCGTACTTCACCGCGGTGGGATCCTTCTTCGGGTCGGCGGAGTATACGCCGTCGATGTTCTTGGCCAGCAGGATGATGTCGGCGTCGATCTCGGCCGCCCGCAGCACCGCTGCGGTGTCCGTGGAAAAGAAGGGGTTTCCGGTGCCGCAGCCGAAGATGACCACCCGGCCCTTCTCCAGATGGCGGATGGCCCGGGAGCGGATGTACGGTTCGGCCACGGAGTGCATCTCAATGGCGGTCTGCACCCGCACCTCAACGCCCTTCTGCTCCAGCACGTCGGCCACAGCCAGAGCGTTGATCACCGTAGCCAGCATCCCCATGTGGTCGGCCCGGACCCGCACCATCTTGTCGCCGCCGTCCTTCAGCCCGCGCCAGAAGTTGCCGCCGCCCACCACGACGCCTACCTCAACGCCCATATCCACACAGCGCTTGATCACATCGCAGACCTGCCCGATCACCTGAAAGTCCAGCCCGCGGGAGGCGTCTCCCGCCAGAGCCTCGCCACTGATCTTCAGCAGGACGCGCTTATACTTCGGCTGCTCCATTTCAAACCACTCCTCAGCTTTCTTCCTGTCGCGGCCCTCGCAGCGGGACCCGGAAACGGCATTTTTGATTCCCGTCTATTGTAATATATTTCTTCCCATTTGCATAGGGGGTGAAAAAAAGTTTTCTCTTTTTTCACAGCTCCTTCCCCCTCCGGCGCACACCCGCACGGCGGTCGTCTCATAGTCTGAACTGGAAATAACCGCCGGGCGGCCCTTCCGCACCGGCAGAAAGGACCTTCATTGTGACGCACGCACTGTTATGGGCCGCCGCGGGCACCGGGTTCACCGCCCTGATGACCGCCGCAGGCGCGGCCGTTGTATTCTTCTTCCGGGGGGCTGCCTCCCCCGTGCTCCAGCGGATCATGCTGGGCTTTGCCGCGGGGGTGATGATCGCCTCCAGCATGTGGTCGCTGCTCATCCCCGCCATAGAGACGGCGCAGGAGCTTGGACTGCCCGGCTGGCTGCCCGCCGCCGGCGGGTCGGTGCTGGGGATCGTCTTTCTTCTGGCCATGGGGGAGCTGCTGCCCCGGCTCTCCCCCGAGAGCTTTCACTGCGCCCCGGGACACACCTCCCGGCGGCGCACCGCCATGCTGGTGCTGGCGGTCACCCTGCACAACATCCCGGAGGGCATGGCGGTGGGGGTGGCCTGCGCCCTGGCCGCCCGAGGAGAGGACCCGGCCATGATGGCCTCCGCCCTTGCTCTGGCCGCCGGGATCGGCATCCAGAACTTCCCCGAAGGGGCCGCCATCTCTCTCCCCCTGCGGCAGGAAGGAATGGGCCGGGGCCGGGCCTTCCTCATGGGCACGGCCTCCGGACTGGTGGAGCCGGTGTTCGCCCTGCTGACCGTTCTGGCGGCAGGGACGGTACACGCCCTGCTGCCCTGGCTGTTGTCCTTCGCCGCCGGCTGTATGCTTTATGTAGTGGTAGAGGAGTTGATCCCGGAGGCCAGTCCCCCGTCCGGCGGACACAGCGGCACGCTGGGCGTTATGGTCGGCTTTCTGCTGATGATGATCCTGGACGTTGCGCTGGGATAAGCCGATCCCCGGGGCATGCTCCCCGGGGATCTTTGTATCTTTTTCCTGTCGATCACAGCTCTTTCCGGATCTGCCGCAGGGCGTTCTTCTCCAGCCGGGACACCTGTGCCTGGGAAATGCCGATCTCAGAGGACACCTCCATCTGGGTCTTGCCCTGAAAAAACCGCATGGACAGGATCTTTCTCTCCCGCTCCGTCAGGTGCCCCACCGCCTCCTTCAAGGCGATGCGCTCCATCCAGCGCTCGTCCGTGTTCTTGGTGTCCCGCACCTGATCCATCACACAGACCGTGTCTCCGCTGTCGGAGTATATGGGCTCATAGAGGGAGATAGGCTCCAGAATGGCGTCAAGGGCGAAGACCACATCCTCCCGCCGTATACCCAGTATGGCGGCGATCTCCTCCACAGTGGGCTCCTTCTGGTGCTGGGCCAGATAGGCCTCCTTGGCCTGCAGCACCTTATAGGCGGTGTCCCGCATGGAACGGGATACCCGCATGGCGCTGTTGTCCCGGAGGTAGCGGCGGATCTCCCCCACGATCATGGGCACACCGTAGGTGGAGAACTTTACGTTCAGATCCACATCAAAGTTATCGATGGCCTTGATCAGCCCGATGCAGCCCACCTGGAACAGGTCGTCCACGTTCTCCCCCCGGTTGGTGAATTTCTGGATCACCGACAGCACCAACCGCAGGTTTCCCCGGATCAGCTCGTCCCGCGCCTGCATATCCCCCGCCTTTACCCGCAGCAGCAGTTCCTGCATCTCATCGCTCTTCAGCACCTTCAGCCGGGCGGTGTTTACCCCGCAGATCTCCACTTTATTCTGCATATAAAAAACCTCCCGCCGAAAACTGGTAAATCCAGTATCTCCGGTCCGGGAGGTTTCATACTGTCCGCCGACAGTGGAAATATTTTATCGTCTGACCGCTTTCGATGGATTCTCTCTCCATGGCGGTCATGTCCCGCCGCCTTTCAGCGCGGGAAAAACGGCAGGTCACGCCTTCACCCGCCGTATATCCTCCTTCAGCATACGGGAGGCGGCGATCTGAAGCAGGGCGGACAGCGCCGCCAGATAGAACACATACTGTACGCCAAGGCCCTCCCAGATCATCCCCATGATGGGAGAGGCCACGATGGCCATCACATGGTCCACGCCCAGGCCCACAGACAGGGTGCGGGTCACCTCGCTGGGCTCCAGCGCGATGGACCGCATCATAAAGGAGTGCACCATGCCGAACTGGTCGAACAGCATACAGACCACATAGGCCGCGAATACCACCCAGCTCTGCCAGCCCCCGCTCGTCAGGGTCCCGTCTGCCAGCATGCCCGCCACCAGCCCCATCAGGGTGAAGGTGATCAAAATATACACCGCCTCTGCCCATAGGGTCTTTTTCACCCCCAGATGGTCCAGCAGCTTTCCGATCTGCGGGGCCATCCAGCTGCCCGCCAGATGGACCACAATGGTCAGCAGGGCCAGAGTGTCGGCCCCCTGCCCCAGCAGGTTGATGATGACCCAGGGGGCGAACACGATGCGGATGCGCTTCTGGCAGCCATAGGCCAGAGTGACCATGTAATAGGGCATATACTCCCGGCGGACCAGCAGGCCCCGGCCGCCGGCCGCGCTGCCCCGGCCCATCACCGGCAGCATGAACGCCAGCAGGGCGATGGCCGCCGCAGTGAGAGCGGCGGCGAGGACAAACGGCAGAATGACCCGGTCAGCAAAGGTAAACACCCCCGTGCGGAAGCCCACAAAGATCACGCAGGCCGCCACCATGGCGCTCATGGTGGACACGCCCTTAAAGCGCCCCAATCCGGTGCCTACCTTGCCCTTCTCCGCCAGATCCATGGCGATGGCGTCGTTCAGCGGCATAAAGAAATGGGAGCCCAGCGACTGCACGAACAGGAAGCACAGCATCACGCCATAGGTGGGGGACATACAGCCCATGACCACCAGACCGATCATGGACAGCAGCTGGGCGATCATCCCCATCCAGATATTGCCCAGACTGCTCAGAGCCGCCACCAGCAGCATACACAGGATGCCCGGGCTCTCCCGGGGTATCTCCAGAAAGCCCCGCTGCACGGCGGTGATATGAAACACCTCGTTGTAATAGTTGGAAAAGATTTTCGCCCCCAGGCCGTCTGCCAGTCCCACGCAGATGACTACAAGGGTAAAGAGTCGGACTGCCATCTTTTTGGATTGGTTCATCCCTCAGTTTTCTCTCCCTGCATAATGAATTTTACCGGGTCAATGTCTTTGACGTCATACAGCACCCGGGCATGGTTCTCCTGGATCAATTCCCGGGCAACCCGGTCCCCCGTTTTGCTGTCTATCGTATCCCGGTAGACACGGCCCACCCGGTAAACCCCGTCCGGTTCTTGCAGAAAGCCGTCCCCCTCGGTCCGAATGTGGTAGTTCCACTGCGGGCGGAACTCTGCCCGCAGCTCCCCGCAGAGATACTCCGCCGTGGTCCATACGACCAGCTGAAAGGTGTTCCGGGTAGGGTTACGAAACCGGTAGTCTACATAATTGTAGGAAATGGAGGTGCCAGTCCCAAAGGGGATCTGTCGGTTGAAGTCGGGAAACAGGTCCAATCCATCGTGGTGGTGGCGCTCCACCACCTCCAGGGGAGAATGGAGCACCATCCAGTGGATCAGGTTGGTAAACTGACACATCCCGCCGCCTGTCCCCCGGCCCGTCCGGCCATTGGCGATGGTCAGCCCCTCCCGAAAGCCTCGCTTTACCGTGGGCGGCCCCGCCAGCCTCCAAAAGGAGAAAACCTCTCCGGGCCGGATCAGTATCTTGGATACCATAGGAGCGGCCAGGGCCAGATTGACCGCCTTGTTCTCCTGTAGTTCCATATCCACATTCCCCAATCTGCGCCGGATCAGGGATTTATGCCTGTAAACCACTTGGGGCAGAAGCTCATCCTGCCGCTGGGACGCGAATGTGATCCCGGAGATCCCGTCTTGGATACACCGGACCGCACAGCAGCGGGCCACCGCCAGACGGAAGGCCATTGGCGACAGCTGGCAGAATTGTTTCCGTTTCATCTCAGTTCCTCCACGTTTCAAACCATCCGCCGGAGCACCGGTGGATGGTTTGAGATCTTACAGTGTATCCTCCTCCGCCCGGTCAAGGCCCTCCTCCACGTCAAAGGGGGGCATATCCTCGGCATCGGATACAGGAGACGGCGCAGGGGCGGCTCCGCCGGACCGGCGCAGCTTCATCTCCTGCCACTGCTCCTTGGTGATCAGCAGCTGGCGGGGCTTGCTGCCCTCGAAGGGGCCCACGATGCCCTTCTCCTCCATCTGGTCCACCAGGCGGGCGGCCCGGGAGTAGCCCAGCTTCAGCCGCC
>CAKUHX010000046.1 GCA_934659475.1 uncultured Oscillospiraceae bacterium | reverse complement strand
CCGCCCCTACAGATCCTGATTCCACATTTCCGCCGCCGTCCTGTGGGGGTGTGGGGGCTTTGCCCCCACTCATCTAGAAAGGGTGGGCTGGGCGGGTACAAAGAAAAGAGGTGTTCCCCCTGAAGATCGAATTCAAACAAGTCCCCGGGCAGGAGGAGCCTCGGCTCACTCTGACCGCCCGGCAGTTGACCCCGGAGCTGGAGGCCCTTCTGCGGCGGTTGGAGCAGGAGTGCCCTCCGCCCATCCCCGGCTGGCAGGGGGACCGGGTCACCCCTCTGGAGCACCACGACCTGCTGCGGTGCTACACCGCCGGCCAGCGGGTGATGGCCCAGACGGCGGACGGCCGGGAGTACACCCTGCGCCTGCGGCTGTATGAGCTGGAGAAGCTGCTGGACCCCGCCCGGTTCACGCGCATCTCCAACGGGGAGATCGTTGATCTGAAGGCGGTGACCGCCCTGGACCTGTCCCTTACGGGGACGATCAAAATGACCCTCACCGGGGGCGTGGTCACCTACGTCTCCCGGCGGTATGTGAAGAAGATCAAACAGACCCTGGACCTGGAAAGGAGGCGGATGGGATGAACCGATTTCGACCTTACCTGCGCCCCGCACTGACCGGCGGCGTCATTGCGGCGGCCGCCTTGTGGCTGCTGTGCTTTTTCATCGCGGGCATCGACCTGTTCGGCGGACGCTTCGATCTGGCGGACACCCTCTACCGCATGGATCTGGCCACGGACGAGGCGTATCTGTTCTTCGGCAGCCGCTTCTGGGCGGCGGCCTATCAGGTGGGCACCGTGTTTTTGCTGGGGGCCGCCGTGGGGATCTCCACCGCCCCCTTTGCCGAGGACGGCCCCACCCTGCTGAAGCGCTCCCTGCTCCACTTCATTCTCACCGGCCTGCTGGCCGTGGCCGCCGGGTGGTTCGTCTATCCCCCCTATGTGGTACTGTGCTTCTACGTCACCCTGTACGCCCTGATCTGGCTGGGCCGCTGGGTGGGGTGGTATATGGAGGTAGCCGACCTGCGGGCCCTTCTGGGGCTGTCCCCCGCCCCCTCCCCCCTGAAATGGCGGGAGACCCTGCCCTATCTGTTCTTCGCCCTGACGGCGGGGATGGCGGTACCTCTGCTGCTGTCTTTCATCGACGCACCGGACGTGCCCGCGCTGACCCAGCTGCTGTACCCCTATGTGCTGCTGCCCGCGGCCTGCCTGTGCGCCGGGATCTCTCTGGGGCGGCGCAGCGGCTTCTGCCCCCTGTTCCCCCTGATGTGCGCCCTGTGTTGGCTGCCCACGGCGGCGCTGTGGCTGAATGTCTACCCCGTGTTCCAGCTGCTGTTGGCCCTTATCCCCGCCCTGCTGGGCAACTTGTTGGGGACTTGGGACCGCGCCCGAAAGGAGGCCTGAATGGAGCTGTATCTGTTTCTGGCCGCCGCTCTGCTGCTGCCCTTCGGCGGCCAGCTGGCTCTGCTGCGTCTGGGCCGCGCCCGTCCCCGCCTGCGGCCCATCCGGTGGCTGCTGCTGGCCATCCCCGCGGTATTTTTCCTTCTGGCCGCCCAGGCCCACCGGGGCCCCAGCTTCGCCTCCGACCTTCTGGCCCTGTTTTATCTGATCAGCGCCCTGTGCTCTCTAGCGGGGTGGGGGCTGGGGTGGCTGGCGGACCTGATCTGGAGCAGAAGAGAGTGAAGAAAGCCCCCCTTGCGGCTGCAAGGGGGGCACAGCTGTTTATTCCAGACCCGCCGACTCGAAGGCGGACACAGGCAGCACGTCGCTCAGCTCCATGAGCACGGGGGACAGGCCGCCGCCGGTCTGAAGGATGGGGGTACGCACCGGGACGTTGGGGGCGGGCATGGGTCCTGTGGGCAGGCACATGGCCGCCAGCAGGCCGTTCTCCTCCGGCCGCCACAGCAGCGCCCCCCGGTGAAGGGATATGATGTGCTGGATCACGGTCAGCCCCATCCCGGCCCCCTGGCCGGGCAGGGGGATCGGCCCGGAGGAGGTGAGGGTGAGCAGCTCGTCCAGCTGCCGCTGGGTCAGGGCGCCCCCCTGGCGCAGCAGCAGGATGGCCTGTCCGGGCCGCTGGAGCAGGCGCAGCACCAGCTCCCCCCGGGGGGTGTTTTTGGCGGCGTTGGACAGCAGCCCCAGCACCACAAGAGGCAGCAGCTCCGGGTCGCCGGGCACCAGCAGGGAGCCTGCCCCCCCGCGGTAGGTCAGGGCCACTCCCCCCTCGCTGAGCAGGGCGCCCGCCTCGCCGGACAGCTGGGAGCACAGCCGGGCCAGGTCCAGGGGGATGAACCGGGGCACGATCTCCCCCTGCTGGGCGCGGGAGAGGTACTCCAGGTTCCGGCTCAGCCGGCACAGCTGGTAAAAGCTCTGGCGAAAGGCGGCCAGGTGATACAGGGTGCCGCTGTCCGCCCGGCGCTCCAATACGGGGGTCAGCTGCTGGACTTCCAGCAGCATGTCGTTCTGTACCTGCCGCAGTTGGCGGGTGAAGCCCTCCAGCTGGGCGGAGGTGAGGGCGGTCTGTGCCGCCGGGGCCAGCAGCACCCGGCCGCTGCCGTCCTGACAGACCAGGGTGAAGGAAAAGCTGTTCTGCCCCCAGGTGAAAAAGCCGCTTTGGGACTGGGGGCCGTCCCCCGCGGGCAGGTGGAGCGGGGCGGGATCTCCGGGCTCCAGGCCGGGCAGCAGCCGCCGGGCGGGGGCGTTCAGGGCGGCGACTGCGCCGCGCTCCAGGTCGAAGGCGGCCTGGGGGATCCGATCTAAAGAAGATGGCTGGGACATGAAGTTACCTCCCGCGGCCATAGGTCGCTCTTTCTTTTTCGGGATGCGCGGGAACGGGGTGCCGTTCCGAAAGGTGAGGGGACGGAGATAGTGTGTCTCCGCTTGTCCCGGCCGCAGCATCGAATTTTTACCAGTATAACAAAAAAAGCGGAGCAGAACAAGAGGAAACGTGTAGAGAAGTGTAAAAACAGGCACAGCGGCCGCGCAGAAGGGGGAAAAACAGGGACAGGCCGGCTGGAGATCGCTGCCAGCAGGTGCGGACCGCCGGATTGCCGGCGCTCCCGCCCGCTTAGATCCGGCCCAGCGGGCGGCAGGGGACGCCTTAGGGAAAAGCAAAGGGGGATAAAACGCGGGGAAAAGAAAAAAGGAACCGGGGAAAGGCGAGGAAAACGTGGGGAAAAACAAAATTTTTGTGCAAATTATTGCGCTCTTTCCCCTATACAAAAATCGTGAAGATGGGATATAATATGGACGCCTTCAGTTGACAGAGACGGATGGGCACACAGCGCGCGTCCAGCTCTGTCAGCTGAGGGCTACCCAACGGCAGCCATTTCCCCCGTGTCCGGCCCACACGGACGGCTGTGCCGGGGAGTTTGAAAGAAGAAAGGAAGCAATATTATGAGCATCAAAGTCGGTATCAACGGATTTGGCCGTATTGGCCGCATGGTCTTCCGCGCAAGCCTGAACCACCCCGAGATCGAGATCGTGGGCATCAACGACCTGTGCCCCGCCGAGTATCTGGCCTATATGCTGAAGTACGACACCATGCACGGCAAGTGCGAGGCCGAGATCTCCTCCACCGAGAAGGCCATCGTGGTCAACGGCAAGGAGATCCCCGTTTCCGCCGAGCGTAACCCTGCCGACCTGCCCTGGGGCAAGCTGGGTGCTGAGTATGTGGTGGAGTCCACCGGTCTGTTCCTGACCAAGGAGAAGGCTCAGGGCCACCTGGACGCCGGCGCCAAGAAGGTCGTCATGTCCGCCCCCTCCAAGGACGACACCCCCATGTTCGTCTGCGGCGTGAACCTGGACAAGTACACCACCGACATGAACTTCGTTTCCAATGCCAGCTGCACCACCAACTGCCTGGCTCCCATCGCCAAGGTGCTGAACGACAACTTCGGCATCAAGGACGGCCTGATGACCACCGTGCACTCCGTCACCGCCACCCAGAAGACCGTTGACGGCCCCTCTCTGAAGGACTGGCGCGGCGGCCGCGCCGCTACCGGCAACATCATCCCTTCCTCCACTGGCGCCGCCAAGGCCGTGGGCAAGGTCATCCCCTCCCTGAACGGCAAGCTGACCGGCATGTCCATGCGTGTCCCCACTCTGGACGTGTCCGTGGTGGACCTGACCGTCAACCTGGAGAAGCCCGCCAAGTATGAGGAGATCTGCGCCGCCATGAAGGCCGCCTCCGAGGGTGAGCTGAAGGGCATCCTGGGCTACACCGATGAGGCCGTTGTGTCCAGCGACTTCTTGGGCGACACCCGCACCTCTATCTTTGACGCCGACGCCGGCATCGCCCTGACCGATACCTTCGTGAAGGTCGTGTCCTGGTACGACAACGAGATCGGCTATTCCAACAAGGTGCTGGACCTGATCGAGCACATGTACTCCGTGGACCACAAGTAAGAAACGCTTCCCAAAGGAGCGCCGCCGCTGGCGGCGCTCCTTTTTTGCAGGGCGAAGGAAAGAAGAACAGTATGGAAGCGCTGGAAATGATCGCCGGCCGCCGCAGCGTGCGGCCGTCCGGTGTATAGGCTGCTGGAGCGTGGTGTTAGATCCCGCAGGGGCGGATGTCCCCATCCGCCCGAAGTGCCCCTCCGTCACCTCCTGCGGCCCCGTGCGGCAGGACGGACGGGGCCGTCCTGCCGCGGTCGTGAGGGTCGAGGGAGGATAAACTTCGTATTCACTAAGGCTATGATACACCCGATATGCGTAATAATAAGTCGTATTTTGTCGATATGAAATAATAATTACGCAAATCGCGGATTAAAAGGGAAATCATACTCAAAATGAAGAAAATCATTTTGAGGTGATTTTCGCATGGGCGTTCCGGAGAAGCTGAAAGAATATATGGATGACCACGATATGCGGCAGAAGGAACTGGCGGCGGAATTGGGCCTGCCCCTTTCCACGCTGAACGGCTATCTGACAGGCCGTCGGCAGATCCCCCATGAGACCCTGCGCCTGATCGCGGAGAAGCTGGGGATCACAATGGATTACCTCTACGGCCTGACGGACGACAGCCGGCGCCCCTTCAGATTGAGCAAAGCGGAGCGCAGCCTGATCCAGGACTTCCGCCAGCTCAGCCGGGACCAGAAGGAGCTGATCGCCCAAAATATCCGTTTTATGCAGCAGCACAACCGGGACCGATGGGGCTGAGATCTGTCTCCACTGCCGATAATACAGGATTCGACATCAGAAAAAGGTCGAATTATGGGGAAAGAAAATAAAAATTATTGATTTTTTGATTTTAACGGAAAATTAAGGCAGAATTGAGATACTGACCCCTGAGGTGATCATCATGGGCCCTGGGGCCAGAGTAAAAATTTTGGTGACTGACAACGACGTGACGCAGAAAAAACTGGCCCAGGCCGTTGGGATCTCTCCCGCAAAGCTGAGCAACTACCTGACGGAGAAAAATGAGATGCCCTGCCGCGTGCTGATGGAGATCGCCCAGTATTTTCAGGTGAGCACCGACTATCTCCTCGGCCTGACCGACCGGGCGGACCGGCCGCCGGATGTCAATCGGGAGGAGCAGGGGCTGGTGGAGCGCTACCGCACCCTGTCCCGGGAGCAGAGGGAGATCCTGCAGCACACCGTGCGGCTGATGGCGGATCAGAACAGCCGCCGGGAATGAGTACATAAACAGGGGACAGCGCCGCTGCCCCCTGTTTTTCTTGCCTGCGGGGGAAAAATCGGTTACACTGTGGGGGAACGACATGGAAGGGGGCGGCCCGATGGACCACCAGGAGTATATGCGCCGGGCGCTGGAGCTGGCGGCCCAGGCGGGAGCGGAGGGCGATGTGCCCGTGGGCTGTGTGATCGTGAAGGATGGACAGATCGTGGGCCGGGGCCGCAACCGCCGGGAGGAGAGAGGCGACGCCACCGCCCACGCGGAGCTGGAGGCCATCCGGGACGCCTGTGCCCGGCTGGGCAGCTGGCGGCTGCACGGCTGCACCCTGTATGTGACCCTGGAGCCCTGCCCCATGTGCGCCGGGGGGATCATCAACGCCCGCATCGACCGGGTGCACTACGGGGCCCGGGACGACAAGGCGGGCTGCTGCGGCTCGGTGCTGAATTTGTTTGAGGAGCGGTTCAACCACCGCCCCCGCCTGTACCGCGGCCCCCTGGAGGGGGAGTGTACCCGGGCCCTGCAGGAGTTCTTTCAGCAGCTGCGCTGACGGGGCAAAACAGGGCTGCGCGCAAGATTTAATTCTTTTGTAACATTTGCGGGTGACTTTTTTAATAAAGTCTGGGTAAAGTAATACTCGCAAGGCAAGAGCATCTTTTCATTCTATCCTCCAATTCTAAAACAGGGCGACCGGCAGAAATGCCGGTCGTTCGCCATTTCCGGAGGGACCGGGATCTGCCCCGGGGAAGGATTTAATGTATTTGTAACACTCTGGGGGAGACTTCTTAATAAAATGGGGATATAGTAAGCTTCGCAAGAGCAAAGACTGCTTTTTCATTTTGACCCTCTTTTTGCGGGAAAGCCCGGCGCACAGCGCCGGGCTTTTTCGTGTTTTGGGGGCGCTTCTGCGGATCTCGTAGGGCGCGGCGACCCGGCGCGCTGCCAAACGTCGGGCGGATGAGGACATCCGCCCCTACAGTGCGTAACGTTCGCAATACCCGTAGGGGCCGCCCCATGTGGCGGCCCGCGGGATCAAATACCCTCCCACCCACCTCGTCCTCGCAAAGTACACTCCACTCGGGACGCCCAGGCATGGGCATCCCTCGCTTCGCTCCTTTGCTCGTCCTCTCCCATTTGAACCCGCTGACGCTGGGCTTCAAATGGGTCCCTGGGGCTTTGCCCCCTATGACCCCCATATCTGGCGGATATTATCAGCCCGCAAAGCCCCCCTTGTGAAAGGGGGGTGGCGCGAAGCGCCGGGGGGGTCCCATCTTTGGATCTCCCTGCATATTTTTTCCTCCCCCGGCAGATACTGTGTCGGAAAGGAGGGCGGAGCATGAAGCAGGAGACGACCCGGGGGGCGGAGCGCCCCCACCCCAGAAGGGAGCCGCGGCTCCCCCTGCCCCTGTCGCCGGAGGGCCTGGAGCAGGTCTTTGACGGCTGCGCCGATCTTCAAAAGCGTCAGGTACGGCTGGCGGGATCGCCGGAGCGGCAGGTCACCGTATATTGGCTGGCGGGGATGGCCAAGACGGAGCGGATCAACGACTATGTGTTCCGCCCTCTGGCCCAGGACGGGCAGCTGGCCCGGGCGGAGCCGGCGGAGCTGCTGGCCCTGCTGACCCGGGGGGCGCTGTACGCCCAGCAGGCCACGGCGGAGGGGGAGATGGACAAGGTGGCCCTGGCCCTGATCGACGGGGCCTGCGCCCTGTTCCTGCCGGAGCGGCCGGAGACGGCGGTGGTGGTGCCCGTGGCCACGGAGGAGAAGCGCTCCGTGGGCGAACCGGAGAACGAGCCGCCCCTGAAGGGGGCCCGGGACTCCTTTGTAGAGAGCGTGCGCACCAACACCTCTCTGGTGCGCCGCCGCCTGCGCGCCCCGGAGCTGAAGATCGGGGAGCGCATCGTGGGGCGGCAGTCCCTGACGCCGGTGGACGTGCTGTGGCTTGACGGCATCGCCGACCCGGACACCGTGGCCCGCATCCGGGCGCGGCTGGACGACATCGACATCGACGGCGTGGAGGCGGCGGGGAACATCGAGGAGTACGTCACCGACCGGGTGGACACCCCCTTCCCCCTCATGTCCTACACCCAGCGGCCCGACCGCTTCTGTCAGGGCCTGCTGGAGGGCCGGGTGGGTCTGCTGTGCGACGGGCTGGCCCTGGGCTATCTGCTGCCGGGCACCGTGGACCAGTTTTTCAAGACCGGGCAGGACCGGGCCTATCACTGGCTGCTGGCCTCTATGCTCAGTCTGGTGCGCTACCTGTGCGCGGGAGTGACCCTGCTGGTGCCCGGGCTGTATATCGCCCTGGTCACCTATCACCCCGAGGCCATCCCTGTAAAGCTGGCCCTGTCCATCGTCTCCGCCAAGCAGGAGGTGCCCTTCTCCACCATGTTTGAGGTGCTGATCCTTCTGTTCGCCTTCGAGGTGCTGCAGGAGGCGGGGCTGCGCCTGCCCGCCCCCATCGGGGCCACGGTGTCCATCCTGGGCGGCCTGGTGGTGGGCAACGCGGCGGTGGATGCCCGGATCGTGTCCCCCGCGGTGCTGATCGCCGTGGCCATCGCGGGCGTGGCGGGATACACCATGCCCAGCCAGGACTTCGCTGGGGCCCTGCGCCTGTGGCGCTTCCTGCTGGCGGTGCTGGCCAGCTTGGGGGGACTGTTCGGCCTGGGGCTGGGCTGCGCCCTGCTGCTGTATCATCTGGCGGGGCTGGAGACCTTCGGCGTGCCCTATCTGGCCCCCTTCACCTCCGGCGGCGGACGGCGGACGGGCCACCCCACGGTGGTGCGCCCGCCTCTGGGGGAGATGAAGTGGCGGGACGGCGCCCTGTACAGCCGCAACCGGAGGAACCAACGGTGAGGCGGCGGGGGGTCCTGCTGGCCGTCCTGCTGCTGGCCGCGGCGGTGTGGGGCGGCCTGCCCCGGGGCCGGGAGATGGGGGACATGGCTCTGCTGCGCACCCTGGGCGTGGACCTGGAGGGGGAGGACTATGTGGTCACCGCCTCCACCGGGCGGCGGGCCCGGGGCCTGCAGGGGGAAGAGACGCTGGAGCCCATGGTGCTCTCCGCCCGGGGCGCGACCCTCAGCGGAGCACTGGCGGCCATGGAGGGCCTGTCGGAGCAGGAGTTGTTTTTCGGCTATGTGGACCAGCTGCTGCTGGGGGAGCCCCTTGCGGAGGGGGGCACCCTGCCGGTGCTGGAGCGCTTCGTCCGGGACGGCGAGCTGGGCCTTGGGGCCCAGCTGTGGCTGGTCCGGGGGCCGGCCGGGGCGGCGGTGAGCTCTGGCGGACAGGAGGGGGCGGCCCTGCGCCTGTCCACTCTGGCCGAGGACGGCCAGCTGGGCCGCGGCGCCCTGCCCCGGGCGGTGGGGGAGACCCTGACTGACCTCTTAGAAAACGGCTGCGCCTGCGTCCCCGCGCTGGCGCTGGATGAGAGCGGCCTGCTTTTGGAGCGGGGCTGCGGCGTGCTGGTCCCCGGGGGACTGGTCGGCTGGCTGGAGGGGGATGCCGCCCGGGGGCTGAAGCTGCTGGAGGGACGGGGCACCGGGACGGTGGAGCTGTCCGGGGGCCGCGCCGTGGAGGTCACGGAGGTCCGCCTGCGCTGGACGCCGGAGGCGGACGGCGGCCGAGTCACCGGGGCGGGGCTGACCTGCCGCCTGACTGCCCGGCTGGAGGAGGGGGCTGCGGCCCCGGAAAAAGAGGAGCTGGAAGGGCTGGAGCGGGAACTGGCGACCCGCAGCGAAGGGTGTATCCGGGCGGCGCTGGACAGCCTGCAGAGCCGCAACGCCGACTGCCTGTCCCTGACACGGCGGCTGGCCGCCCTGCGCCCTATGGCCCGGGCCGACCGGGAGAGATTCGGGACGTGGGAGCTGACGGCGGAGGTGCGGGCGGAAGTGACCCGGGGAGAGTAGGAGGAACGATGGAGCGGGAGAGAAAACTATCCATGACCCAGCTGATGGCTCTGGCCTGGGCCGGGGCCATGGCGCCGGCGGCGGAGGTGCTGCCCGCGGCGGCCCTGCCGGAGGGGGGACACGGGGCATGGCTGACCGGCCTGTTCGTCCTGCCGCTGCTGCTGGCCTTGGGCTGGCTGCTGGGCGCGGCGGCGGGGGACGGGGGACTGGCCCAGGGCCTGAACAGCCGCCTGGGCCCTCTGGCGGGGGGCGCCGTGCGCATTTTATATATGGTATGGGCCGCCGTTTTGGCGGCGCAGCGTCTGGGCCGCTGCGCCCTGCGGCTGAGCATGACCGGAAGCAGGGACGGCTCCTTCTGGTTTTTTCTGGCCGGGCTCACAGCGGTGTCCCTTTGGGTCGCCCGGGGCAGGCCCGCGGCCCTGGGGCGCATGGGACAGGGGCTGCTGGCGGGGCTGCTGGCGGCCGCGGGAGCCGTGCTGCTCCTCTCGCTGCCCCGCCTGCGGTGGACGCTGCTGTTCCCCGTCCGGGGGACGGAGGTGCTGGCCGCGGCGAAAGCGGCCCTTCCGGCCGCGGGGGCCATGGCGCCCGCGCTGTATGCCGCCCTTCTGCTGGAACAGACGGACCGGGAGCGGGAGGGACAGACCTTCCTCTGGTGGACGGTGTCCGGCTGCCTGCTGCTGACGGCGGGGCAGGGGATCGTGCTGGGCTGTCTGGGCCCCGTTCTGGCCGGACGGCTGGGCAGTCCCTTCTTCACGCTGGCCCAGAGCGTGGGGGTAGAGGGGGCCTTTCAGCGGGTGGAGAGCGTGATCCATACCCTGTGGACGGGGGCGGATCTGGCCCTGACGGCCCTGCTGATCGCGGCCGCGGGGGAGCTGGGGGGGCGTCCGCCCCGGATCAGCTCGGCCTCCGCCCGGATGGGGGCGGCCGCGGCAGCGGCTGTGCTGGCCCCGCCGCTTGCTGCGGCGGAGGGGGCGCGGGGGGTCAGACTGTGGCCCGTGACCCTGATCCTGTCGGCGCTGCCCGGCCTGCTGACCCTGATTTTTGACAGGCGAAGAGGAAAAACGCCGGGGCAGAGCACATCTTGTGTTTGAATGTGAAGGAAAAACGGAAGATATTGTGCCCGCCGAAAAGGGCGTAAAAAAGCGGAAAAAGCCGAAAAAAAGAGTTGACAACGCGGGGTGGTTCTGCTAATATAAGCAAGCGCTTGAGCGAGGGAA